>JABACA010000012.1:32389-61678 GCA_014237975.1 Mariniblastus sp.
GGAAAAACCTTTGCCTGGCTGCCCGTTTTTCCTGTTGACTGACAGAGTTGCTGATCATGGCTGCAAAATCTTTGGCATTGGCCAATTGCAAATGATCCATGGTTTCGAAATTGTGAGGCATTCGCAACTGAATTTGGTCCTTGGTCAGGTTTTCTGTCAAGGAAACCTTGATGGTTCGATCAAATGGCAGTTCACCTGCATACACACGTTTCAACGTATCGGTCGTTGTTTTGTGTGCGTAGTAACAGGAAAGGACCGCGCGACGATATCGCTTACGGGCAATTTCAATTCGCTTGGCGAGAGAAATCTCTTCGTCGCGTGTAAGAAGCGGGATTTCCGACATTTGACTGAGGTACATCCGGATGGGATCATCGCTGGGGCGAGGCAATTTTTCCGGAATTTGCAGGTTGCTTAACTCGGCTTCGGCCTTGATCAATTCCTCAGCTGAGGGGCCTACCGTCATGGCCGACTCCGGTGGTTTCTCTCTTAGCTCGATACCGGAGCTTTCAACCGCCACAATCAGGTTATCAATTTTTTCAGAACCGACGGTTTCGTCGGGTAGATAATTGGCTACTTCGTTGAAAGTCAAATAGCCCTGGGACTTACCTTTTTCAATCAATTTCTTTAGATCGGTTTCTTGAAAATCCATTTTCACAAACCTCCTGTGCGAATTTTTTCGCTATGTCGAATTGTCTTTGCCAGCACTCCCGAACCCAAGGGAAATTTTCACTAATACGTAAGACGATTCCGTTTGGTTCAAGTGATATCACACTTCACTTGGTACGGGGTTATCGGATCGATCGAACGTTGTTTGGTAAAACGATTCTGGGAAATTGGCAATCAACGCGCTCAGCTGCTACCCATCCATGGGTGGCTTTAAGCCATGCCGTTGTTTGGTCTGGTTGAGCAATTGCTCGAGGGTCTCGGTTTCCTCCTGTTTATCAAAATTACGTGCGTGTAAACGAGAGATCGTCTGGCGATTCCCGGTTTGTTCGTGCAATCGACTGAATCGCTGCAGGAGTTGGTCCAGCAGTAATCTCATGGACGTTGGTTGACCATGACCTTCAGTCGCCAATATTTTGTCTTGCCACTGGGTGTCGAGGTAAACCACGAGCCCCTTGAGCTGGCTGTCTTCGATCTGCAGCATTAATTCCTGGTACGTTGCGTCGCGTCCTGCATGAAAGCAATCACAGATCTCTTTGTAGAGTTTCCGCAATGGCCCTTCCTTGAACTGTTCGGGTGAAATACTTTCGCAACAGACGTCGAGGAAGGAGGGATCCTGCATGATTAACTGCACCAGCTCTGTCTCGGCGCGGTCCAGTCGGTCATAGGCGATGCGGTCCTGGTTTTCGGTAGCTTCCGACGGTCCGGGTTGCCGGCTGCCGCGTGACCTTAATTCAATCAACCGTTGCTTGATCTGTGGCCTGTCAATATGAAATTGCCTGGCCAGGCGGGTCAGGAGTTGATCCTGTCTTAAAACTTTCGAGGCGGAACCACTGAACACGGATGAAGGAACGCGGGCGACCGTCGAAAGGATGTTCTCAAGGGCCTGGTTGGCCAGGTGAGTATCGTTGATGACGTCGACGCCACGAGTCTCGACACGAATTTTATGTTCAATGGCATCAGCGGCGGCCTGGACTCGATTCTGGAATTCCTCCGCGCCTTGTTGCATCACAAAATCAAACGGATCCGTATCGTCAGGCAGTGTCAGGATTCGCAGGTCGATATCGTTGGCCACAAATAAATCGAGGATCTCGTTGGCTCGTTTGCGGCCAGCGTCATCGCCGTCGAGAACCAGCGTGATTCGATCGGCAAATCTTTTAACCAGTCGTATATGTTTTTCGTTCAGCGCCGTTCCCAAGCAGGCAACCACATTTCTGAGACCGGCCTGCCATGCGCCAATCACGTCCGTATAGCCTTCCACAATCGTCAAATTGCGGTCTTTTGCCACCTGGTCCCTGACCAGATTCAAACCGTAAAGGGTGTCGCTTTTGGAAAACAGTCTGGTTTCACGGGAGTTGATGTACTTTCCGGGTGGTTCATTTTCCGGTTCAAAAACACCTGGCACCAAACGGCCACCCAAGGCGATGGGCCGCTGCATCGTGTCGCGAATGGGAAAGATCAAGCGGCCGCGGAATCGATCGTAATAACTACCGTGGTTGTTGCGGCCTACCAAGTCGCAAGCCTCGAGTATTTCAGATGAGTAAGCCGAATCTTTGGCCCGGTCCGTTAGCCAGCTGAACGATGTCGGGCAGAACCCGAGTTTGAATTCGTTGATCGAGTCGTTGGCCATCCCGCGATCGGCAAGGTATCGTCGGGGCGCCTCGGCTGCAGGTGACTGCAGCAGGAACTCGTGAAACTGTTGCTCGGCCCAGGCCATCGCCTGGTAGAGCGTCTGTTTATCATTGACACTTCCTTTTTCTGCCTTGCGTTGCATCAAGGTCAGCGGAATTCCGGCCCGCTCGGCCAGGATTCGCATTGCCTCGACGAATTCGACCCCCTCGCGTCGCATGACAAAATCAAAAACATCACCGCGAATATCACAGACCCAGCAAACCCAACTTTGACGGGCCGGGTTGACCTGCAAACTGGGACGATGGTCGTCGTGCCAGGGGCAGTGACAGACAAAATTACTGCCCTGTCGGCGCAATTCCATATAGCTGCCAATCAGGTCAACGATATCGTTGGCCTGTTTGATGCGGTCTTTTGTGTCAGCAGCCAATCCTGAAGACACGCTGCAACTCCATACGGGGACTCGGGTCAACGTCCATTTGGAGGCCACAAGAAACGATAGATCTCCAGCTTGCCGCCGGCATCCATCTTTTAACCGGAATTCGAAAATCCGATCAGTGGACAAACATTGTCGAACCAAACAGCCTTGATTTGCCACATCCATGTGACGGACTGTTATCGGTTAGCATTTTTCCACATCGCTAACGGTTAGACGTCTTCCAAAAGTAAATCGGAGACGCCCGTTTTCTGTACCCTCCATGGCACAGCACAGTAATCTAATTTAGGCTGTTTCGAACGGTCAACATCAATCGCGAGTTGTAACGTTCCAAAAACAAAAATAATTATCGATGCCAGCACGCTTGAGGCAAGCACTTGCTGGTCAATAAATTCATTGTAGGAAAACGACGGAATGAATGCGAAGCAAAACCAACTGAAACGGGAATATGAAGCGGATCCGGATTCGGCCATTTTGCAGCTGTTTGCCAAGGGGGATGTCGATTTTCAGCATTTGTCGTTCCGGATCCAACATCCTTCGATGGACGGGGATATGGGGCTGCACCCTGCCAGCGGGGGTGATGGCAGTTTCCAATGTCCTGTGGAAATCATGTTGGCCGGCTGGATCGGCTGTTTTGGCGTGACGCTGGCTGCCGTCGCCGGCAGCATGCGGTTGTCCATCCAGGCGTGTCAGATGACGGCTTCGGGTCTGATGGATTTCAAAGGGACCCTGGCCGTGGATCGTTCGTCGCCGGTCGGATTGACGGAGTTGAAATTGGTGGTTGAAATATCCTCGCAAGAACCCGAAGCCAGTATTGAAAAACTGCTCGAATTAACAAAACGTTATTGTGTCGTCCACCAGACGCTAGAATCCCCACCCGCGATGGAGGTGATTCGGCGTTAGGCTGGCCTTAGCAGGATTTGTGATGAACCGGTTTATCGATGATCAGAGCGGGGCGCCGACCAAAACGGGATGCTGCCTGTTTGGATTCGTCGCGCTGTTCCTGCTGGGCCAATAGCTCTGGTCGTTGATCCTAAAGTATGTAGTTATCACGTAACCTCACCGGGGTGCGTCGGTACGAGGCAAAGGGCCGTCATCCAACCAACTTGGGAGTCTCCGTCATCATGCGCGTCAAGATCCTTGCACTGTTGCTGTTCCTGCTGATCGCTCCTGACTCGTGGGGTCAAGCTGTCCACGTCGGCGCTGCCAAGCTCGACATCACCCCGTCGCACCCGACGCTGCTGGCCGGTTACGGAGGTCGGCCGGGCGAACACGAGGGGATCGACACCCGCCTCTGGGCTCGCGCCCTGGCGATCGGCGAGAAGAAGCCGGTCGTTTTGGTAGCGGTCGACAATTGTGGGGTACCGGCCCAGGTGACCGAAGTCATTCAGCGGCAGTTGGCCGCCTCTCACCGGCTGGCTCCGGAACAGGTTGTGATCGCCAGCACTCACACGCACAACGCACCGACCCTGAATGGTTACGCGCCGGTCATTTGGGGCTCGCGGGTGACACCCCAGCAGGCGGCCCGAACCGATCGGTACACCCAGTGGTTGGTAAAAAAGGTGACCGAAGCCGCCGAACTGGCTCTGGCGGCCAGGCAGCCAGCGACTTTGAGCTGGGGACAAGGGCGGCTCACGTTTGGGGGAAATCGACGGGTCCTGGCCAACGCTGCCTGGCGCGGATTCGGTTTGCAGGCGGACGGCCCGGTCGACCATAGCCTGCCGGTGATGGTGGCGCGGAATGCGGCCGGCTCGCCGATCGTGGTCTGGACCAACTACGCCTGTCATTGCACCACGGTCGGCAGCCGCAACCAGGTCGGTGGTGACTGGGCCGGTCATGCCAACGAAGCTATCGAAAAACGGTACCCGTCGGCCATAGCGTTGACCACGATCGGTTGCGGGGCCGATATTGGGCCACAGCCTAGCGGTAGTCTCGCGCTGGCACAGCAGCACGGACAGGCGTTGGGCCGGGAAGTGAAAAGATTGATCGACGGTCCGCTGGCTGCCTTGCCCGTTGCACCGACGGCAACCCGGCGGGATTTTGGTCTGCCACTTGCCAAGGTGGCCGACCGGGCGCAGTTCGAGAAAGAGGCGAAGGGGACCGGTTTTCACGCGGACCGGGCCCGCTCCGTGTTAGCTTATGAGAAACGGCATGGCAAGATTCAATCCGAAGTTCCTTACACGATCACCTGTTGGAGGTTTGGAGAGGATCTGGCGATCCTGTTCCTGGCCGGGGAGGTGGTCGTGGATTACTCGGTCCGCTTGAAGACCGAATTGGATTGGCGACGTCTCTGGCTGAACGGTTGGTGCAACGATGTGCCGAGTTACATCCCGAGTCGCCGCGTGTTGGCCGAGGGGGGATACGAGGCCGATTTTTCCCAGGTCTATTACGCCCTGCCCGCTTCGTATGCGCCAGAACTGGAAGACCAGATCGTCCAGCAAGCCGCGTCCCTGGTCGGTCCGCAGTACGAAAACCGGGAACCGGCGCGCGTTACCCCGGACTTCCTGACCCCGCCGACCGTGTTGGAGCGGTTTGCCGATTCGATCGACAGCTGGAAAGCGAACTTGAGCCCGGAGCTCCGCCGCGGCCTGGAACCGCTCGGTCGGGTGTCCGGCGGGTCGATCAATGGCTACCAACGGCTGCTCACGGAAAACCCGCAACGTTCCCTCTGGTACAACTATTCGGGCGGGCAGACCGACCGGCCCTTCATCCGGCAGACGGACGAGGAACAATCGTTAAAGTGGATCACCGCCCCAACCAAGGGGTTCGGTCCGCTGGCGAACTTTCTGTTTTCCGGCGGTCTCGGTTGGCAGTCCGAACCGGCCACCGACGGGTTTGAGATGGTACTCGGTGGCCGGCAGGTGGTCGAACTGGATGTTACCCTCCATTCGAAGTCCTGGCAGTCAGCCGACGGGCAGGTTCGGCTGGACTACCTGGTCACCTGGCAATCGGACACCGACAGCGGCGGGCTGTTTTACTTGCGTGTCCCCAGAGATCTGCTCGACGCGAAGGATCGTTTGACGATCGAAGTCCGATCGCGGGGTTCCGGCTCGAAGCGGTGGTTCGCGTTGGATGACGTCAAAACGGCCAAGCAGACCGAGCGTTTGATCCTGGACGCACTCGAACCGGACGGCGAGTAACCCGCAAACGGTTGGCAGGCCGGCCACAATCGTGATAATACGGCTGGCCCGGTTCCGCTTGATCGCCCCCGGGTCAATGAGAGTTTGGCCCTGTCACTCGCCCCGGCAGGGGAGGATGCGACAGTCGAAATAAAGGAAACGATGACGATGAAATATGTCTGCCCGGGATTGATGCTGTTAATGGTTGTTTGTCTGCCTCGAATGTCCGCCGGACAGACCGGCATCGAATCGGTCGGCACGTTTGGGCCGGCCAAATTGATGTTTGACGGCTTTCAGTTTACCGAGGGTCCGACCGACGATGGCCAGGGCAACCTCTATTTCACCGACATCCCGGCCAACCGGATCTACCAGGTAACGGACGGAAAGAAATCGGTCTTTGTCGAACCCTCACTGCATTGCAACGGCCTGATGATCGACGGGTCCGGCCAGTTGCTGGCCTGCCAGATGGATGGTCAGCTGGTCGCCTACGATGTGGCCACCGCCAAGAGCCGCGTCTTGGCGGGCAAATACCAAGGGAAACGCTTTAACGCCTGTAACGACCTGGTGGTGGACCGACAGGGAGGCGTTTATTTCACCGACCCTCACTACCGCGCGCCCGACCCGCTGCCGCAGGGAACGACCGCTTTTTATTATTGTGCCGCGGATGGAAAAGTTAGCCGGCTGGCTGACGATCTGGACGCGCCCAATGGAATCATTCTTTCCCCGGATGAAAAGACACTCTACGTCGTACCGAGTCAACAGAAACAGGTGATGGCTTACGATGTAATCGGTCCCGGGAAACTGGGTGACAGAAAAGTGCTGTTCGAATTACAGCAAAAAAATGAGGGTGGCAATTCGGGCGGCGATGGATTGACGATGGATGTGGCCGGAAACCTGTATATCACCACCGGGTTGGGGCTGCAGGTCGTCAGTCCGGCGGGCAAACTGCTGGGCATCCTGGAAATTCCGCAATCGCCCGCCAATGCGACATTTGGGGGCAAGGATAACAAGACGCTATTCGTGACGGCCCGAACTGGTTTGTACCAGCTCGCGTCGCCGGTGGCCGGCCATCGATTCAAGGGCGTCGCGCCCTCTGGACCGAACCCATCAAAGCAGCGCTGAAGCCGGGCCAGTCCTGGCTGGCACAATACCCGGATGCTCGATTGAATCGAACTGGGTGACCGGCCGAGTGTTGAGAATGTCGACTTGCGGCACCAGGCCGTTATTGGGGCGGTTTGGTAATATCGCCCGAGACCGTTCGAAAGGGCGACGGGTCGATCTGCCACAGCTCGACGTGATCGGCAAAGGAAACGGCCAAACCGGTGCCGGCAGGATCGTTGAGCCAGGCAATCCCTTGAATCGGTTGCTCAAAACGATGATGACCGATCAGGTTCCCCTCAAAGTCCATCAGCTCGACGCGGCCCTCTGCATCGGCAATGGCAAGCCAGTTCTGGTTGGCCGATACGGCCAGGCTTTCCAAATGGCTCTCAAAATACTGTTCGCCCGCCCGTCGCTGCCAGAGCACTTCGGTTTCCGGACTGATGCCGACCACGTTCCAGCGGTTCTGGCTGTCGGTTCCCATCGCGATGCTGATTCGGGGGTCACCGGACAACATTTTGTATTTTAGATTTTGATCGACCGCCGACGCGTCTTTCATGCGCCTGACCTGATCCCCCGATACGTACAGACTGGCTTGCTCGCCATTGATGGACTTGGTGGCTTGTTTTGTCGCCACAACCGTTTTGCCCGAACCCATATCCACTTGGTGAATTCCGTTGTCGTCGACAAAGGAGACCCACAATTCGGGCGTGTCGGAATCGTGACTGACCAGCTGGACGTCGCTAATCCCGTCGTGCTCAACGGTGGCAGCGGGGTACTGATAAACCAGCTCCCAGTTTTCATCAAAAACGAATGCACTTCGACCGAGCATCGAAAATCCGGCAAACCAGTTCTTGCCATCGGACGTCGTAATGCCCCGTAGACGATTAATTCCCTGGGACTCCGGCAGTTTCAAGGGGATCGGTGTGGCGACTCTTTGGCCTGCATGATCCAATGTCGTAATGGTCTGGAAACCATCCAGAACGTATAGTTTTCCCTGCCGTGAAATCAGGTTGCCAGCGGAAACAAAATCAGCTGACTCCCATGTTCGTTGGAACGAGACGGCAGCCCGTTTCTTTTTCGATAGCCCATCGACACCAGCCACGTCGCCAAATACGTCTGAATGGTCATTGGCCGCCAATTGGTCATCGTACTGCCGGCGATATTTCTCGTATTCAACCTGCATTTCATGGGCGACATCTTCGCCGTTTTCAATGCGTTGCATGGCCGCTGTCAGTCGCTGGGGCCAATCGGCTTCTTTGATCCCTTGCACGAATTGCAGTTTCAGATCGGGGCCGACCACCAACACGGCAGGCACGGTTGCAAGTTTTAATTGAATGCTGGCCGACATTTGAGGATCATATAGCAGCCGGATCGCGGGTGACGATTCCGCTACTGCTTCACGGACGGCGGATGCCGGTTCGCTGGATCCAGCGCCAGGTGTCGCCAATTCGGCGTCACTGTAAACGGCGTAAAATGATTGTTTCGGGTTGCCGGTGGACGAGGAGAGCTGGGAAAACTGTTTTAACGAGTCAAGATCATTGGCAAACCAGAACATCGCCGTCGTTTTGCCACTCATGTCGGAGGTTGAAAATAGAGTCCCGTCCGGTTTTTGAAACTTCAGTTCGGGTAATCTTCGCCCGATCCACTCGCTTGGGAAGGGTTCCGGGATCGTGATGAATTGGCGAACGACTTTGGCATTTTCACGTCGTTGCACCTGGAACGCATTCGCCTCGATTTGCGGATTTAACTGGGCATCATGAAAGCGGGCAAACAGTTTGACATCGGCAATGGCGTCTGCCCTGCGAACCTGCTGGTCGAGGTAGTTCACTGGAAAAATAAGTTGTTCGATGAGTCCCGATTGCTGATTCACAAACAACTCATAGACTCCGTTGTCCGTTGTGAGTTGCACGACGTAGCAGGTGACGCCATCGATGACCTGGTCGGCGGATCGTTGGATGGGCATGTTCGCCGTCAACCACTCGTTCGTTTGACTGCCACTGCACAACCGCAGGATGGGGGAGACCAGCGAATTTGCCAGTGATTTATCGGATTCATCCAGCGGCAGCTCGCTGAAACCACACAAAAAATGTTGCCCAATCGGGTCCAACAACAGGCGGTCCAAATCAGCGGGACGGGTGGTCCTGGTAACCCATTGTTGGTCATCCAGATTGCCGCTGTCGATATCGAACACAAAACAGCTCATTCTCAGTCCATCGAACTGGACCTGGGAATTGAAGAAACGGGTAGAAAAACCGCTATCCTGCGACCAGCGAACCGACCAGGGCTGCGGTTCCTGGATCAGCCGACCGTCGATGCGGTAGTTCAGATACAGCATCGCGTTATCGGCATACGATTCGGCTGTCTGGTATTGCTGGATGACCTCGGCGAGAATTTCGGCGCCGCTGACGCCGTCATTTTCCTGGGGATCCGGTTCGGCGGTCGGTTGGCTGGACTGGCAGCCCAGGAGTATGCTGAAAGCGAGTGAAACCGCAAGCAATCCCGCACTTTTGTTTCCGCTGAGCGACATGTGTGTCCTCTCCGTTGCAACCAGTCAGACTTGAATCGGGTAAGGCCTGCTGTGCTGGTGGTGAAATCCGTTTCCAGCTTGATTAGAGCGAATGGGATGTTGTACGTAAACCTCGATTACGCGTCAGCCATTTTGACGGTTTATTTATTGGTCATAGTCCGTTGACGATCGAATTCATTAAACGCTATCATCCGAACTTCTTTTTTTACTCAGGGGATTCCCGTGTCCACATTCGCCCATACACTTGGTGACCAGTTACCGGAAACAATTGCCCGGCCTCAGGCGGTTGCAAAACCGGATACCGATTTGGCAAACCGGATCCAGGTGGCGTTGGAAAACCCGCTGGATTATCCTCCGCTGACGGATGCCATTTTCCCAGGTGATCTGGTGGCCCTAGCCGTTCATCCCGATGTGCCATCGGGCCAACAAGTCATTCAGCACGTGATCCAATACCTGCTGGCCAAGGGTGTTGAACCAAATGACATGACACTGGTTACCGCCCCGCGGATGAAGTTTCAATTGCCAACAGAACTGGCAGCGGTAGAAACCAAACTGAATTTCGCGGTTCACGACATGGATGATCAGCAATCGGTTTCGTATTTGGCAGCCAACCAGGACGGGCAACCGATCAAGATCAACCGCACTTTATTCGATGCGGATGTCATTATTCCGATTACCTGTCGCGATCACCCGGCATCATTCAACGACATTTACCCCGAGTTCAGTCATGCTGAAACCATTCAGCGGTATCAACAGGCTGCCAACCATTTGAAAGAGCGACGGGGCGAAATCCGATTGGCCAATGAACACCTGGGAGTCTTTTTCTCCTTAAATATTGTCGGTGGGCCGGGCGGTGAGGTTCGGGAGGTCCTGTTTGGACAAAAGGAACCCTGTGATCTTGCGGCCGAGGAAATGGCCAGTCAAATCTGGTCCGTGGAACCGCAACCACCTGTCCCGCTGGTGATCGCCACCCTGGAAGACGCACCGGAGAATCAGACGTGGCAGCAATTCTGCCTGGCGCTGGTGGCGGCCAATGATGTTTCCGACGGCGATGGACAGATCGTCATCTGCAGTGAGCTTGCCGATCAGCCAGAGGACGATATCCGCCAAGTTTTAATGATGCCGTTTGAGGTGGACCAGGAAAGGGTAGGGGATAAACTGGCCAAGGCGAGTGAACTGATGCAACGGGTCGTTCGAATCTTGATGGACCGACAGGTCTTTCTGAAATCGAACCTCTCCGAAAGTGTGGTAGAAGAGCTCGGCCTGGGCCCCATTGCCGGAGCGGATGAATTCAGGCGGTTGGTGGCAAGGGCCGATCGTGGAATTTTGTTGCGGGACGCCCACAAAGTGAAAATTCGAGTTGATTAGTGGGACGTCGCGTAGGAGTCGTCTCAATCCATTGACATTCGTTGAAACAACCGGACAAAAAGGAAATTCATCGTGCCCGCTGAATCTGAACAACCCTACGAGCGACTGTCGGCCGATGCGGGTTTCCTCGAACCGCCAGGCTGGACCGCGATCAAGCTGACGGGCGACGATCGGAGCAAGTTCCTGCACAGTTTTTGTACCGCCGACATCAAATCAATGGTGGCCGGCCAGGTGCGCGAAGCGTTCGTCTTAAATGGCAAAGGCAAGACGATCGGTCACCTCAACGTGCTGAACCTGCCCGACTGCCTGATGCTGGTCGGGCCGGGTGAGCAGGCCGCCGGTCTGATGCAACATCTGGACATGTACATCATCCGCGACGATGTTCAGTTGGAAGATCGATCCGCTGCGACCGGCAGTTTTTTGATCGCCGGTCAACGATCGTCGGAGCGGATCGCCGGTTTGTTCGATTCCGTGCCAGACTTGGGAACCTGCCAAACGGTGACGTTGGACGGGACGACGGCCGAATTGGCCCATGCCGAATTTGCCGGGGAGTGCTATTGGCTGGGAGTCCCGGCAGAGAGGGTCGCCGAAGTGGGTCAACGCCTGCAGACGGCCGGATGTGGCCGCGTGCCCGCAGCAACTTTCGACATGCTGCGCCTGGAGCAGGGGACACCCTGGTTCGGTCGCGAGACGACGCCCGATCACTTGCCGCAGGAATTGAACCGGGACGAAAAGGCGATCTCTTTTAACAAAGGTTGTTACCTGGGGCAGGAGACGGTGGCTCGCATTGACTCACTGGGCCGCGTCAATAAACTGCTGGTCGTTCTGAACTTTGCAGCTGCAGAACCAGCAGTGGGTCAGGAACTGGAACAGGATGGCAAAACGATCGGGCGGGTGACTTCGGTTGCACGCGTACCGGGCCAGGCAGGCTGGCGGGCATTGGCGTTCGTCAAACGGGAACTGGCCCAACCGGGCAGCCAGGTTGGCGGCGGGGTGGTCGAGCCGGCACCGGACCAGGGCCGCGCCTGACAGGATCGACCCGGTTCTTTGCTAGGGCCGTTTCTGCACCACGGCAGCTGGTGGGGAGACCGATCCCGGAAAGCCGAATTGGTTCCTAAATCGTGATGGCATAGTAGGTTACTCCGAAAAACATGGCAGCTGAGGAGGGGAAACGGAAAACTGGCTGCAGTTTTCCAAGCGAATGATTGCAAAACGGCTGCTGACCCTCGATAATGAAGGCCCCCTCAACCGGCCGGATTACCCAACATGAACTTTTCCCTCCGAATTTTCTGTGTTGCCGTCAGTTTGATCGTGTCGTTGCAGACCACGTCGAGCCTGGCGCAGATCAATGTGTTTGTAGACTGGGCCGATTTCGAGGCTCGTTTGAATGAGGCCACGGCCTCGGCTGGTGTGGCCAATTTTACGGCCGGCGAAGTCGTCACCATTAAATCCAATGTCTTCAATGACATTACATCGCATTACGGCGGATTTTCGCTGAACTTCACCGAGACCAACCCGGGTGGCGATTACGAGACAATTGTTTTCGGATTAACGACGACCGGTAGCGGATATGGGAGGGCCGACAGTATTGATTTCCGAAACCTGCTTAAGACGGGTACGGGCAGAGTGTTTACTGCCAACTTCGATGACTTCATCGAGTCGTCCGATGCGAGAAGTGTCCAAATTGCAGAACTGAGTACGTCCCTGGCGGGAACGGCCAGCCACGAACTGGGACACAATCTGGGCCTGCAGCATTTTGACGCGTACGGCATTGCCAGTTTTTCGGCGACCGACTTTAACGGCGGATATACCACGGGCGATGCTCAAAATGCCCATGTGATGGCGACCGGATTCACGGGTCTGACGGAATCGGGACGAGAAGTATATCGAACGTTTTCTGATTTGAGTGGCGTCAAACTTCATATGGCCGAGGGTGTTTCACCCAATCCGATTACGGTTACCTCCGAGGTGGGCAGCTCGCATAGTTCGGCCGCTACGGCGCAACACCTTGACTTGACGTCGGTAGCTTTTGCCAGCGAATACGATGATGCCGAGTTGCTAGAAGGCTTTTTCAGCGGCAGTGATTATTACAGTGTCGACTTGGAAGCGGGTGACAAGATCCTGATCGAAGTGCTGAGTGAAATCATTTACAGCAATGACTTCGACTCGTTGTTGAGATTCTATGACACCGACGGCACGACGGTCATGTTTGAAAATGATGACCTGGAGGTCAATTCAAGCGGTGTCAACAATGGTGGACCGTACTCGATGGATGCGATGCTCTGGAACCTTCCGGTAGATGCCGCGGGTCGTTATTTCATCGAAGTCGACTCGTTTGGGTCAGGTGACTCGGGGAATTACGATATGGTGGTAGCGGTTGCCCGTTTCCAGGCGATTCCGGAACCGTCCGCGATCCTTTTCCTGTCGGCCGTCCTAGGCAGTGCCGCCATGCGGCGCAGACGTCGATCGAGTTCTTGCTAAGTTGCCTGGTTCGCCAACGCCTTCCATGAATCGTCTAGTTGATAGGTTTTTTGTGCGCGGAAGGAGCAAATCGGCGGATGCGGATCGCGTCTTGTTTGATGTCTACTTCGTCATTCGGTCGGGCTTGTATCTGTCGAGAGCTCTAGGATATAGGGTGTGTCCCTCGCCTGTAGCCTGGTTTGGGACAAACCGAATGACCTGTTTAGCTTTGACGCAACTGTGCTAGGGCAGGTTGTCGATGCTGGTGTGATTAATACCTCTACCGCATCGGCAGTACCCCTTCCCGCCGCCTGGTTGTTGATATCAGCCATGGCAGGCTTGGCGGGTGCGAAGCGCTCGTTGCGCTCAAAGGACACCGCATAGGTTGCCTATGATTGGCGTTGCCAACAACGCCACTAGGCAGCAACCATAGCGGCTCCTGTGGGGGGCCGTTTTTTTGATTCAAGGGGCCTGATAAAGGGGGCATAACCCCTAATGGAAAAGCGCCATCATCCTGCTGCTTAACAGGTTAACTAGCGGTAGACTTACCCGCACTGGCTGCTAGGCTCTATTGGGCTTAGTCGGCACGACAATATGAGCGCATGCTCCGGTTTTATGTTTTTAGCAAACAGGTGAACGACATGTCAGGGACAGATCCCTTAGCGATCGGTGCAAGCTTTCAATCGGTTGCCGAGGGACATGCCGGTGTTGCTAGTGCTCATCGATTGGCTACCAAAGCAGGTATGGACTGTTTGCAAGCAGGCGGTAATGCATTTGATGCATTAATCGCAACAGCGGTCACGCTGGTTGTAGTGGAACCTATGATGAGCGGTATCTTGGGTGTTGGCCTGGCCATGCTGTATTCTGAAAAAGAAGGCTGCAGCGTTTGTAACTTTTCTGGTCGAGTGCCGCGAAATTTTTCGGCACAGGAGTGGAGTGATAATCAAGCTGATGCTCTATCCATTGTATCGCCCCAAGCGCTAGCCGGCTGGAAAGCTATTCATGAGAAATATGGAACGCTGCCTTTCAACACACTTTTTGCAAGCGCGATAAAGTATAGCGAGCAAGGATTTTTATTAACGGAGGCAAACGGTTACTTCCTCAATTTTGCCAAAACATCAGTCTCCAAAAAAATGCAGTTCGATTACTACCAGTCGAAGAACTTTGAGGTGGGTGACCGCTTGATTCAGGCCAAAACGGCCGGGGCGTTGCGTGAAATTGCTGGAAATCCGCAAGCCCTGATACGTGGAAACATGGCTGATGCCATTCAAAAGACGGTGATCGAGCATCATGGTGCGCTCACGTTGGCGGATATCGAAAGCGAACCAGTGGTATGGCAAGCCGCATTAGCTGAGGAGGTATTTGGTCGGCGGGTTGCGGTGCCGCCGCCTAATAGCGACGCCTTTATCATCTTACGCGCGGCGAAGTTGCTTGAGGCGAACTCGATTGATGCGCTGCAACACAATAGCGGGGAATACGTTGACGCCGTTGCGGGCGTGCTCAAGCGAGTGATGAAGGAAGGCCGCAGCCTCGGCGGAGATCCGACAAAAATCAGCCAAGGATTTTCAGCTGACAAGCAACATACTACGACGCTGGTTGCTCGAGATGTGCAAGGCAATTGCGCGATTATGACTCAAACGCTCGGCGGACTTTTTGGTTCAGGCATTTGGGTTGAGGAGTATGGATTACCGTTCAACGGGGCAGGCAGTTATTTCTTCGATGTAGATCAAAGCATACCTGCCAGTCGTCGAGCTGCAGCGGGGTCTCAGGTGCCCTGGAGTGTGTCGTTAGTACAAATTTTTGATGGTGATGATTTAGAGTACGCGTTTGGTACGCCTGGCGGCTTCACGATTCAGCAGGCAGAATTACAAGTGTTATTAAACCTGTTGGTATTTAAGATGTCATTGGCTGAAGCGATTGATGCCCCCCGATTCTTTATGGATGAGCGCGAGGATATTACGCTCGAGGGGCGGTTTAGCACTGAAGTCCTGGCAAGCTTGTCGGATAGAGGCTACCACCCAAAACGCTTAGGCGATTACTCATGGATGCTGGGCTGCATCCAAGGCCTGGCCAGCGGTGAAATGACCACGTTCGTGGGGGATGCCAGGCGGCATGCCGTAGCAATGGCTTTTTAACCCCGTTTGTCGCACGCGATCTACTTGAATACACACGTTCGAACTCGATGAACGATCTGCCGTCTGCAGCTGCGGAAGATGCCTACAGTCGGAGTGAATCAAATTTGAGAATCGTGAGGAATGGTGGCATCCGTCGAACCCTGAGACCGGGTTATTGAACATCCAAATCATCGGCGGCGCGACCGGTCGAATGACCATCACCGTTGGAAGATGGCGTAAAAAAAGCCGGGTGGTTCACCCGGCTGATGGTTTGCGTTGAGCGGTGCGCCTTAATTGGCATTCCACCACCAGTTGTCGGCCGATCGCTTGCTGGCCAAAACCGCCAACTTGCCAAGCGAAGGCACGGTTTCGGTTTTTTCAGCGACGGCGAATGAATCGACATCGACTCCACCCGAAGCGGTGACCAACCATGATTCGGACAGCTTGACAAAGCTGCATTGGGTGGGAACCTGCTGGGGAATGTTCCAACTGGGCGTGGAAACCATTTCGTGTCCCAGGATACCAGGTAGATTCATGTTCAGTTTCTCTACCAGTTGGTCCTGCTTGATAATGGCGGCAACAACCGACATGTCCATCAGGTTTCGCAACTCGCGAAAGACGGGTTCGTCTTTGGACAGTTGCTCGAAGTTGTCGGTCATGCTGGCAGCCCATTGTTGAGCCAATTTGTTTGCGGTTCCCTTGGCTTTCTTGTTGCCATCTTTGTCAAAGTACTGTTCGTCGGTCAGAGTCTTGACACCCTGTCCACGCAACTGCCAAACGTTACCGTCTTTGCTGACGGCGACCGGTTGGTAATCGCATTCCATCCAGAAACGGGGTGCCATTTTTCGGAAACGCGTATCTTTGGCCTGGGCCATTTCCAGCAAACTGGGCATGTAAGCGGGGGTTTGCTCCAAGCCCATCGACAGTCGCTTCATTTTGAAGTCAGCCGAAACCAGCGTACGGGCATAACGGCTGTCCTTGGGAATCCCGGTCAGGGAAATTTCCTGCGGTCCCATCACCTGTTCGGCTTGTCCAGCCAATTTGGGATTGAAGGTGTTCAATTTGGAAAACATCTTTTGCAGGTTTTCGACACCCTGTTGGGTTGGGTCGATCGATACCGTGATGCCTTCGTAATTCTCCCGAACATTGTCGGCGTAACGCATGGCGACCAGGAAGTCCTGCAGGTGAATCACGGGCAAGCCGGATTTCGCACCTACGATGTTTCCTTGTTCGTCTGCTTTGAACGCTTCACCTGGACCGGCCAAAATAATGTCGTTGGTTTCCGGTGATTGAATGATGTACTCGATCCGTTGTAGTCCAGCCATATATTGGACTTCCAATGGCAGTTTGCTACCATTCTGTACGGCGTCTGCCATCGCTGCTTCCAGACCGTTCAGCGAGATCATTCGCAAACCGGGCTTTTTCAAGTCAGCGACGGTGCCATTGAGCTTGTCGGTCAATTGTTGACGGACATCGTTTGAAATCACTTTGCGTTCGGCATCAAGGACGCCTTTTGCATTGATTTCAACACCGCCAACGACTGAGCCAAACGAGTCAAAGTTTTGTGCCGATGCGACTGAAGTCATAACGAGACAGACTGCGCTGCCGACGACGAGTGCCATCGTTAGCTTGCGCAACGATGCGAAAAACATGGATTGGTTGCCGAAGGACGACATGTTCTGAACTCCCGGAAAAAAAAGCCTTGCCCCTGCAATGTATCAAAGTACCCGATAGTGACGAAAGCGAACCTTCATCAATGCAATTATCGGTTAGTAGTCGGTAAAATACTTTCGGTAATCTATGGGAAACCCTAGTTTCAGACTAATCAGAGCCTGCAACAAAAGCAAGAAATTCCGGTTATTCCCCGCCTTTTTGTTTAAACCGGTGCCAATTAACTTGATTGATCCAATAACTGCATTGGTATGAAACAAATCTGTGATAAAAAAAAGACAATGGGATCGCAAAATAAACCTTCTGAAAACGGTACATTCGCCTATCTCGTCATCCGGGACGGGAAAAAATGGTCGGATGTTTTCCGGCTTGTTCCCGGCAGAACCGTCACAATCGGCCGATCCCCCACGAATCAGATCGTCGTCAAAGAAGATCAGGCAAGCCGGAACCACGCGGAAATTTTCCAGGTCCAGGGACAATGGACCGTTCGGGACCTCAGCAGCCGTAACGGAACGGCTGTCGGCGATGACCGTGTTGTGGGTGATCGAGGCCTCAAGCCAGGCGATGTCATCTGGATCGCCGGCACCCAAATGGCCTTTGTCCACGATTTGAGTTCAGCCTACGACCGAAAAGTATTCTCGCGAATCGAAATTGGTGGCGAGACGATCACCGGTCTGGAAGTGTCGGACGACGAGCAAGCGACCATTATGGGGATCGACGCAACCGAACCCACCATTACGCACCGCCGCCAAAAAACAAAATTCCTGCAAACCTCAGAGGAAGATGAATCGGTCGAACCGATTCCCAAGGTGGGGATTGCGGCTGCCAAATTGTGTCGGCTCGCTTTTGAGTTGGCCAATGAAACGACGGCGCGTGGAATTGCCCGGATGGCACTGGACAGTTTGATCGAAGACACCCAGGTCGACGCGGGTGCCGTATTGTTGATACCCGCAGTCAGGATGGGCCAGCTGATCCACCCCACCGATTTGGAAATCATCGCCTGGCGCAGTGAGAATCGCCCCGAGTATCAGCGCGTCGCCAAGTTTCTCTGCGATACGGTGATTCGCGAAGGAGAAGCCGTTTTGGCGCGAAACATCCATGATGATTCAGCTTTGGGATTGCGAGACAGTAAGGGTGAAATTCATGCGACCAGTGTTATCTGCGCGCCGATTCGGGTTAATAATCGAACCCGCGGCATGATCCATATGTATTCGACGCGAACCGAAGGCCTGCTCGACCCGGACGATTTGGAATTTACCTTGGCGGTGGCGGAAACGGTCGCCCTGGCACTGCGTACCCGTTATCGCGAACAAAAACTGGTGGAAGATCTTTCCAAGACGCGGACTGAGATCAATCAGCTGCGGGCCCAGTTGGGTGTCGAGAGTGAAATTATCGGCAGCAGCGCCGCGATGCTGGAAGTTCATCGTCAAATTTCCAAGGCGGCACCCAGTAAAGCGACCGTTTTAATACGTGGTGAAAGCGGGGTCGGCAAAGAACTGGTGGCCCGGGCGGTGCATTACTCGAGTGACCGGAAGAAAGGGACGTTCGTTTGCCTGAACTGCGCCGCCTTGTCGGAAACACTGCTTGAGAGTGAATTGTTTGGACATGAGAAGGGCGCCTTTACCGGGGCCACCGAACGTAAGCTGGGAAAATTCGAAGCGGCCGATAAGGGAACCTTGATGCTGGATGAAATTGGTGAGATGTCACCTGGGATCCAGTCCAAATTCCTGAGAGTGTTGGAGGGCCATTCGTTTGAACGCGTCGGTGGCAACAAGTCGATCCGTACCGATGTTCGTGTCATTGCCGCGACGAACAAAGACCTGGAAAAAGCGGTCAGGGCCGGGACGTTTCGGAAAGATTTGTTTTTCCGGCTGCACGTCATTCAAATCGAAGTTCCGCCGTTAAGGCAACGACCCGAGGATGTGATTGAACTGGCCGATTTTTTCCTGAAGAAATTTACGGTCGAAACGGGTCGCCGGATCGTGGGATTTGACAAGGAGGCGACCGAGCGATTACGACGTTATCGATGGCCGGGTAATGTGAGGGAGTTGAAAAATGCCATCGAACGGGCGGTGGTGCTGGCCCGTGGAAACGAAATTGAAGTGGACGAACTGGTTCTCTCCAATTTGGCGACGGCCAGTGAATCGTACATGGATATGGGAACCCTCAGTCATCGCTATATCGCCGAAACACTGTCCGACGTCGAGCGCAGGCATATCGAATCCACGTTGGTCGCAACCGGGTGGAACAAAAGTCGGTCGTCACAAATCCTGGGCATCGAACGTTCGACTCTGGATCGAAAAATCAAGAAATACGAAATCTTCAAGAAAGATTAGTTGAGCTTGCTACCAACGTTGGTCCAACGGCCCGGGTTAGGCAGTGGCATTACCATTTCAAGTTCCCACAGGTCAGACAGGGGCCACCATGTTAAATCGAAATCTGGCACTCGCCGTACTGTTGATTGGCCTTTGTACGGGCTGTCCGCCAAATGCTGAAAAACGGGTTGCCAACACGGCCGATATTCCTAATGGTGCAGGCGTCACGCCGCCTCTCCTGATCGAGGATGAATTGGTGGAGGCTTCCTGTGGTGAATGCCAGTTCGGGTTGCCGGGAGATGGTTGCCGCCTGGCGATCCGTTTGGAGGGGCAGACATTCTGGGTTGACGGCAGCGGGATCGACGATCATGGCGACGCCCATGCCGATTCAGGTTTTTGCAACCGCATCCGTCAAGCCCGCGTTACCGGCCTGTTGGCCGACGGCCGTTTCGCTTGCGAGTCATTTGAGTTGCTGCCCGAATCGCCCAACGACGATGCGAAGAACGATTGAACCCCTGGCAGCAACAAAAAAAGCGGGTGAAGGGGATCGAACCCTCGACATTCAGCTTGGGAAGCTGACGCTCTACCACTGAGCTACACCCGCAAAAGGGGTTAAATGTTCTGCCGTACAGGCGTATGTTGTCAAAGTCGTTCATGTCGTCAAACGAGCCGATCCCGACCTGGCCTTTGGTAAACGTCTTGTCGGTGGCCGTCATCAGCGGTTTCTGCATGTCATCAAAATAGACCTTGATTTCACCATTGGACGCGTTGCGGGTCAGCTTGACCTGGTGCCAGTCGTCATCCCAGCCAACGTGGTTCTTGTTTTTGGACATCGGCGTTCGCGGTGCGTTGTTGACGATCATGATCTGCCCGCTGGCCGGATCCGGCTTGGCTCCCAGGTGGGCATAGTAGAATTGCGTTGGATTTTGATGGGCAAAAAAGACACAACAATCCCGATGATTGCCAGTGTCCTTGGTGCTGCGAACGTCAAAGGTCAAAACAAAATCGGTAACCTGGACATCGTTCAACAGGGCGATATTCAGCGGACTGCGATGCTTCGGTTTGTATTTGCTCTGACGGCGATTTAGTCCCATTGCATGGTTGTCATCGGCAACTTTCTGGATGGACCATGCGGTTGCGTCGGTGGCGGTCCACTGATCATTCCCTTGTTCAAAATTCTCATGCTTGATCAGCGGCAAGCAGATGCCGTCCAGCAAAACGTTTTTCTGGTCGGCATGGGAAACCGGCTGCTGGGGGAGGGCAGCATGACTTGTCAGTGACAGGCCGAGCAGCTGAATACACAGTGTCATCATTCCGTACCGATAAATGCAACTGATTTGGTTCATTACCGCGTCCACTCATAAAAGTTCAAATTGCGTGAATGTGTGTCGAACCTGATTGTGGCGCAGGTGAAAGTCGCTGGCAATAGCTGAAAAAAAACTATCCCGCCACAAAATCGTGTGGAACCCCGAGCTACAGCGATTCGGCTATCTCTTTGAGGTGTTGCAGGAGACGCTTGGATATTTCCGGATCGGCATCCTGCAGCACGATGGACATGTCCGGCGCCTGGCCCGTCATCCGCAACCGCGCTAGATGTTTTTGCAGGATCTCGCGGGTCGATGGATCCGATTCGATTAGAAAATGAATCCATAGCCAGGATTCGGCGTATTGAATCTGCGAGAATTCCGCCGGGCGGTTGCTGCGTTCCAGCTGTTCCAGGTCCGGTTCCCACTTACCCTGTCGAAACGTCTTGGACAGCAGGTACACGTGGGGGTAATTAAGGCCCCGCTTGCCGCGCGAAGTTTCAAAATACTCGGCAATTCCTTCGTCCAGCCAGAGTGGCAAGTTGGGAACGACGCTGTGCAAATAGCCATGGGTTACTTCGTGGCGGAGGTCTTCACCCACCCGCGGGCCCCAGTGTGCGATCACCTTCAGGTTGGTGTCGTCCTTGACGAACAAGGCGCGACGATTTTTGAAGTCCGGGAAATCGGTATTCATGAATTCCCGAAACGGCAATTCATCCTGGAATAGAAAGATGTTGATCGGTTCGTCCGAAATTGGCAAGTTCAGGCGGTTTGCAATATCCGACCTGCGAAGCGTCAACTCGTCCAGTAACCGGTGTTTTTTGGGAAGCGTAAAATCGGACTTGATCACCAACTGATCTCGAACCAAGGTCTTGTCGTGAGGCAACCCATTTGTCTCAGGCGCTACTTGACATCCAGCGGCGAATAACAGCAGCCAGAAAAACGACAGAACGCTAGCACGCCTTGCGCGTGTGAGGCAGAGAACGTATACGACGGGTTGGGAGTTTTTCAATAAAGACACGGACAAAATGCAACATTTTTGGTCACGAAACAGCCAAGTTCTCCCGTTTGGATGAACGAGCGACTGGGATTGATACCAGAAATTGGCGTTTCCAAAAACGGCATTTGGAATTCATATTGACCCAGATGTAAAAAATCGCAAAATCCGTAGCGGTCAGTGGTTGGAGTTTTTTATTTGCGACCAGGGAAGGAAGCAGTCAATGCGTTACAGCATCAAGCTTATTTCGAATCAAACGAGGCAATGTAAACAGGTTCTGGGATTATCGTGCGTTGCGATTCTGATTGCCATTGTCGTCTCGGCGATAGGGTGTGGCGACGGTCAAGATAAAGAAAAGGTAACCGACGCGAATCCGGTTGACCCCGAAACGGCCCAGTCCAACGAGCTCGAAACCACGACGGTCGCCGTCACGCAGGGCGATGTTGCCATGTCACCGGCAGCGGCGGTGAAACTGCCACCCAGCGAAACAGCACCTGGGACTATTTGCCAGCTGTTTGTTCGTTATTTGTCGGTGGGTAACCGATCCATGGCAGAACAAATGCTAACGCCGGCTGCGTTGTCCACGACATCCAGGGCTCAACTGCAGTTGGAGCCGGTGGGCGGGCCGCTTGCCAAATATGAAATGGAAGCCCCGCGTTTTGCCACGAATAAAAGGAAGCTTTGCCAAATCGACTGCTGCATCAAGGATCCATCGGGCGATCAAACGGTTGAGACGGACATTACCTGGATTTGCCGACTGCAGAAAGATGGTTGGCGGATTGCCGGGATGATGGTCGAAGTGACACCGGATCAGCCCAAAGATTACTTGAGTTTCGAAAATGTGGAAGATGTTACGCGGATCAAGAATTCCTTGATTGATAATACGACCACGGAAATCCGTAATGCTTCCAAGGACGACGAAACGACTCGGATCAAATAGTTTCGGGGGTAATGAGAAGGTGGCTGTAACGAGGGTTGCCAGATTTCATTAATATGGTTTGGGTGAATCTCTATGAGAATTGCTGTCTTCGGTATCGTCTGCATCGTCTGTTTGTTGGTGACCCCTCGTTTAAACGCTCAGAGCGGTTGCCGACCCTGTGGGCCCGATTCCCTGCGAGGCCCAATGCGGTACTTGATACCTCAAGGAGCAGCGGGGGCAGATTTTCGTTTTGCCTGTAAAGCGCATGATGAATGTTACGTTACTCCGGGTGCGAATCGTTCGGTTTGTGATTGCCAGTTCCGAGATAATCTGTTGAAACAATGTGAACATTCGCGTAATCCACGCCGGTGCCGTAGAGTGGCCATGATGATGTATCGCTCGGTCCGAAAATATGGTGAAAATGCGTTTCGGCAAAGTCAAACGGAGTGACAGGCGGGTGGTTTGACATTTTATGGGTGGCAACCGGAAACAGGATGGACAGGTTGCCTTGGCATTGACCCGCGCAACAAGGGGTCGTGAGACTGGGATTCCAATGGATCGTTGTTTATTGGTGATCTACGGGTTATTGGCTTATGGTGCCGGTGGGTTGGTCTCGCTCTATAGCGTGGCCTTTTTTGGCAACCTTGGCTTGGCCCACTCTCTGGACAGTCCGCCGCGTTGCGGACCCCTGTTTGCGATTTCTATCAACACAGCCTGGTTGGTATTGTTTGCTGCCCAGCACAGCTTCATGGCCAGGGCGACGTTTAAAAACTGGCTTGCCCGCTACGTGACCCGCCCTGCCGAGCGATCGACCTACGTGCTGGTTTCGAGCCTGTTGATGCTGGCTCTGTTTCTCGGGTGGCAACCGGTCGGTTTTGAATTCTGGGATGTTAGGGAGACATGGCTGGCTCTTCTGATTTACGGAATCTATTTCCTCGGTTGGTTGGTGATGGTTTGGTCGATCTGGTTGATGAACCATTCCGAAATGCTGGGGATGCGACAAGTCTGGTTTTATTTTTTAAAACGGCCTTATACACCCATCCCACTCACCGAGCCGGGTCCTTACAAGGTGGTCCGGCACCCGATGTACCTGGGTTGGTTGATCGTGTTTTGGGCAACCCCGATCATGTCCACCGGGCATCTGATCCTGTCCGTGGGTCTTTCGGTTTATATTCTGGTCGCCATACGGTGGGAGGAGCGTGACCTGGCTGCGGCCTATGGCGTTCCATACCACGTGTATCGAAAAAAAGTACCGATGCTGATCCCGTTGGCGGCAGCGTGGGGCAAACAACGTGATCAACAGGTCGACTCCTGAAAACTCATCCCGCTTAAGGGCCAACGCTGTAAAAGAGATGCGACCCCGCCTAGACGGATCGCAACAACCTGGCGGCCTCCATGGCAAAGTAGGTCAAAACACCATCGCAGCCAGCTCGGCGAAAGGCCAACAGGCTTTCCATCAACACTTGGTCGCGATCCAGCCAGCCCTTTTCAAACGCCCCGCACAACATCGCGTATTCGCCGCTGACCTGGTAGGCGAAGGTTGGGGCGCCGAAAGTCGATTTGATGCGGTGAATAATATCGAGGTACGGCATGCCAGGTTTGATCATCACCATGTCTGCCCCTTCGGCCAGATCGAGTTCGACCTCACGAAGGGCCTCATCGGTATTGCCAGAATCCATTTGATAGGTTTTCTTACTGCCGCCGGCAAGGTTGCCGGTCGAACCGATCGCGTCGCGAAAGGGACCGTAGAACCCGGACGCGTACTTCGCAGCGTACGACATGATCATCGTATTTTCAAAACCGGCCGCGTCCAATGCCTTGCGAATGAAACCCACGCGACCATCCATCATGTCCGAGGGAGCGATCACGTCGCATCCAGCTTCGGCCTGAACCAGGGCCTGTTGGGCAAGCACCTCCAGGCTCTGGTCGTTTACGACGTAGCCATCGACGCACAATCCGTCATGCCCATGACTCGTGTACGGGTCCAGTGCCACGTCACAAATGATCCCCATTTCCGGAACCTCTTGTTTGAGGATCCTGACGGCTTGGCAGATCAAGTTGTTCGGGTTGACTGCCTCTCGAGCATCGTCGGTTTTCTTGGCTGGATCGGTCTCGGGAAAAAGGGCAATCGCTGGAATCCCAAGATCGGCTGCCTGTTGGACCTGGTCTACCAGCAAATCGATCGACCATCGAAAAACACCCGGCATCGAGTCGACCGGGGTTTTTTCTGATTGACCCGTTTTAACAAATACGGGCCAAATCAGATCGGTGACCGTCAACTCGTGTTCGCGCACGAGGTTTCGTGACCAGCCGAACTGTCGAGTTCGACGCAACCGTGTGGTGGGATAACTGGGTTGTGACATAATTTTACTGGGGGGAGGAATTCACAGGCAAAAGTAATTGAACCTTAACCGGGGGCATCCTGCAATCGCCAATTTGCAAGAACGCCCCGTTGACGGATACGGGACACCAAACAACCATTATGTTTTAACCTAAATTTATCAGGACGGCGAAAAGATGTTTGCAGCTCGAAGCAGCGTCGAACAGGTCGAGGAGGGTCGCCAACTGGCGCCCAAATTCGATGAAAATGGACTGATACCGGTGATCACCACAGATTTTGATTCGGGTGAGTTGTTGATGCATGGCTACATGAATCAAGCAGCGCTGAGCCAGACGATTCTTGGGGGTGAAGCCGTTTACTGGAGCCGGTCGCGTCGTCAATTGTGGCACAAGGGAGCGACCAGTGGACTGGTCCAGGCGGTTCGCGAGATCCGCATTGACGACGATCAGGACGCAGTCTGGCTAAGGGTCACCGTGGCTGGCAATGGTGCCAGCTGTCACGTGGGCTATCGCAGCTGTTTTTACCGTTCGGTGCCCATCAACCCCCTTGATGCGGGGAGTCCCATCGAACTGGATTTTACCGAATCAGAGAAGGTTTTCGATCCCAAGACAGTTTATGGAGACGCACCGAACCCGACGAAACTCTAGTCTTTTGGGAAATGGGTAAACTGGATGAGTATTCTATTTAAATAGCCACGAAACTTTCCCAATGACAGGATGTTTCAAGAAAAGCCAGCTGGCAAACACGTGTTGGGCGACAGTTGCTGGTCGCTGAAGGACAATTCAATTACATTACTAGGGTCAAGTTGCCCTGATTCGGCGACTGGAATTCGAACATCAAGAAGTGGATAGGCCAAAACATGAAACCTCGATATCAGGTTCTAACGTTATCTGTTTTTCTGCTCATGGGCATTTCGTTTGCTGGTGCAGAGGATTGGGCGAATTGGCGGGGTCCCGAACAAAATGGGATCTCCAGGGAAACGGGATTGATCAGTGACTGGTCTCTGGAGAACGGAAAGAACGTACTCTGGGAATCGGAAATTGGTGGCCGTGCTACGCCCATTATCATGAACGATCGGGTTTACTTGAATTGTCGAACCGACAACGATTTCAATGACCCCGAAGATAAGGTCAACTGCCGCGAGCAGGTGGTTTGCTGGGATGCCAAGACGGGTAAAGTTCTTTGGAAAGATGTGTTCAATGTTTTCCAGACGGATATTCCTGCACCTCGAGTTGGCTGGGCGGCCATGTGTGGCGACCCGGAGACGGACCAGGTTTATGTCCATTCGGTGGATGGCATTTTTCGCTGTTATTCTTCCGATGGTAAGGTCCTCTGGGAACACTCGTTGTTGGAAGCGTTTGGCAAGATATCGGGCTACGGGGGTCGAACCCAAACGCCCATTATCGATGAAGATCGGGTGATTGTCAGTTTCCTGGCTGCCAATTGGGGTGACACCAAGGGTCCCTCGCCTAAACATTACTATTATGCCTTTGACAAGAACAACGGTGATTTGCTGTGGACCGCGGCGCCGGGCGGTGCACCCAAGGATACCAATTACTCGGCGCCGATTGTGCGGGTGATCGACGGGACGCGGATGTTGATTGCTGGAAACGCGGATGGCAATCTCTATGCCATGCAAGCCAGGACGGGCAAACCGATCTGGAAATTCAGATTGTCCAAACGCGGCTTGAACACGACACCTGCGACGGATGGCAAATACGTCTATATTTCCCATGGCGAAGACAACATTGACAATACGGAATTTGGACGGGTTCAGTGCATTGATGCAACCGGCAAAGGGGACGTTACGGATACGCATGGCGTGTGGCGAACCGACGGGCTGAAGGCGGGCTATACCGCATTGTTGGTCAAGGACGGAATCCTGTACGTCGTCGCCGACACGGGCAACCTGTTTGCCTTCGATGACAAAACGGGTGAACAGCTTTGGCAGTACAGCCTTGGGACGGTCGGCAAAGGCTCGCCGGTCTGGGCCGATGGTAAGCTGTATGTGATGGAAGTGAATGGGAATATTCATATTCTCAAGCCGTCCCGCGAGAAATGTGAATCGTTGTCACACAACCATCTCAAGTCGACTCGGGGCGAGGGATTGGACGAGATTTATGCGTCGCCCGCCATTTCCAATGGTCGAATCGTGTTTGTCACTCGCGACCGCACGATCTGTGTTGGGGCCGACGGAGCCAAAGACGGGAAAGTCGTTCCTCTGCCCAAAGAATCACCCGTTGGAAACAAGGTGGCCCACCTTCAGTTGCGTCCTTTCGAAGTCGTCCTGGATCCGGGTCAGAAGGTTTCGTACGAACTGGTCTCTTTCGATGACAATGGTCGTGTGATCCAGACGGATAAAGGTTCTCCCGATACACCGATGTTTTCCAAGGCCACCAACGCGAGTATCACCGTCTTTGGTAATACAGTGACGGCTCCCGTATTGGGTAAGGATTTCGCCGGGACGGTCGAGGCGAAAAAAGACGGTCAGACCGCTACCGCGAGGGTCCGCTATTTCAACCCGGCCAAACAGTGGAAGTGGGATTTCGAGGGATACAAGGGTTTGTACGTTCCGCCGCAGTGGTTGCGAGCCCATATCAAGGTGAAACCGGTCACCATGGAAGATGGCAACACCGTCTTGCAAGCTGCCGGGATTGGCAAAGGCAAGGGCCGCCCCAGCCACACGGTCTATCTGGGTCGACCCGACATGGCCGATTACACCATTCAAGCCGATGTTTTTCTGACCGAACAGCGCCGGCAGTTGCCGAGCATTGGGCTGGTGGCGAACCGATACAATCTGATTCTTAAAGGCAACGTCGGGCGATTGGTGATCCAGAGTTGGGCGCCGCACTTGAGAATGGCCCAAACAGTGAAATTCAGAGCTGACCCGGATGTCTGGTACACCATGAAACTTAAGGTCGACTCAAGTGGATCCGAGGCGAAGGTGTATGGCAAGGTCTGGAAACGTGACGACCCCGAACCGGACGCCTGGACGATCGAAGCGACGGATCCCCATCCCAACAAGAACGGCAACCCGGGACTTTATGTCTACGCGATTACCGATTGCATGTTCGACAATGTCGTCGTTGATTTCGAGGACAAGTAACCGATTTTGAACCAAACCATTAATTAAAATATTGCCGCTATTAACAGAGGATCTATATATGAAAGCGATTCAACATTCCGTTGTCGCAATGACGTTTTGTCTGCTGGTCAGCCCGCTTATGGTCATGGCCCAGTCGGATTCGGATTGGCCTTTGTGGGGAGGTACACCCGAAAGGAATATGGTTTCTCCGGAAACTGGTTTGACGTTTGATTTCGATTTGGAAAAAGACAAAAACGTTAAATGGACGGCCGAACTAGGCTCACAAACCTACGGCAACCCGATTGTCGCCGATGGACGGGTTTACGTGGGAACCAACAATGGAGCTGGTTACCGGGATAATCATCCCAAGGATGATGACAAAGGAGTGTTGCTCTGTTTCGACCAGAAAAAACCGGAGAGTTCCTCTGGCAGCACTCCAGCCCGAAGCTGCCGACTGGGCGAGTCCATGACTGGCCGCTGCAGGGTGTCTGCTGCTCACCGTTCGTTGATGGCGAGCGGCTGTGGTTTGTCACCAGTCGCGGCGAAGTCCGTTGCTGCGATACCGAGGGATTCCGGGATGGAGAAAACGACGGTTCTTACACCGCCGAACCCAATGAGAGTCAGGACGAAGCCGACGTCCTGTGGGTCTTTGATATGATGAGCCGTCTGGGTGTCTCACAACACAACATGTGTTCCTGCTCGGTCGCCGTTGCGGGTGAGGTTCTGCTTGTCAACACGTCTAACGGACTGGACGAATCACACATCAATCTGCCGGCCCCGAATGCTCCCAGTTTCATCGCACTGGATAAGAACACCGGAGAGCTTATCTGGACCGACGGTTCGCCAGGCAAAAACATTCTGCATGGACAGTGGTCATCACCGACTTATGGCGAATTCAATGGCCAGCCACAGGCACTGTTTGCCGGAGGAGATGGATGGCTGTACAGCTTCGACCCGCGCGGGGACGGGAAAGGACAGTCAAAACTCCTCTGGAAGTTCGACTGTAACCCCAAAGACTCCAAGTGGATTCTTGGTGGACGCGGCACCCGCAACAACCTGATTGCCACCCCGGTCATTTATGATGGCCTGGTCTATGTCTCAGTCGGCCAGGATCCGGAACACGGCGAAGGCGTAGGACACATCTGGTGCGTCAACCCGAACAAAACCGGCGATGTCAGCGCCCACCTTGCTCTCGACAAAGACGATAAACCTCTCGCTGCCCGCCGCCTGCAGGCTGTCG
>JABACA010000130.1 GCA_014237975.1 Mariniblastus sp.
GCGTGCTCGTCCAACGGGAAGGCGAGTTCGGGTTGAGTGACCGTCGTTGTTTCCGAGGGCTTGGCGGTCGATACATCAAGGTCCGAGGTCAGTAGCTCGAAAAAATAACGCAACCGGTGGGCTGCCTGCTCCTGTCTTCGTCTCGGGTCGGTTTCGGGCCATCCTTGCGACACGAGGTGCACCGTATCTTCGACATGGTCGATGGCGACGACCACATCGTAAACCCCCACGGCAATCAGCGGTAGTTGAAACTCATCGATCCTGGGCGCCTCGATTGGTTCGAGTGAACGGTTCAAGTCGTAGGAGAACAAACCGGCCAAGCCACCCTGGAATGGCGGCAACCCGGGCAAATAGTTTGCCGGGTACCGGGCAACCGCCTCTCGCAGTGGATCAAACGGTCGCTGGCAATCCGTCTGCAATTCGTACCAGTCGATCGGCTCTGCCGCCATGAAAGAATACCGCCCCAGCGAATGACCCTCGGAGGATTGTGTGTTGATGGAGCTGTCCAGGTAAACAAATCGAGACAGCCGGGACAGGCGACGAAAAAGCTGCTCCAGGTCGCCCGGCGACGAGGGCTGCAGATCGAGTCGCCGCCAAGGCGCCTCGAACCGGCTTAGGATGGACGTATTGGGGTGAGAATCAGTCACGGACACTCAACGGTTTCAAGGCGATCCGGGCAGCGGAGAGAGTAACCTACGGCACCGGCTGATTCTAAGGGAGAGTCCGCCTACCGGTTAGACCCTGTTCCCGGAGAAACTCGGTGAGACGAGCGGAAACGGGTGGTTCGGGAAGCATGTCCTGTCGGCCCCGACCAGGGTGCCAGGGCTTGCCGGATCACGTAAACTGGGATGGCTACTTGATATCATCAATCTCAAGGCGGAAGTTGTTCAGCAAGAGGGAAAGTCAGAATTACCTTCAGGAATCGCCAAACTCCTTTGCAAACAGGGTGGCAAGACATCGGAGGAATTGAAAGTGGAAGGAAAATGAAACAAGTACTAACCACAATCGCAGCGGTGCTGTTGGTGGGGTGTGGGCCAAATATTCACGAAGCTACCTGGACTGGAAACATCCAACTTGTCAAACAGCATATCGATGCTGATGTCGATGTGAATGCGAAGAATCAGAAGGGAGAGCCTCCATTACATATTGCAGCTGTGTTCTGCCACGAGGAAATGGTTGAGCTGCTAATTGCCAATGGTGCAGATGTCCATGCGGGTGATGAGATCGGATGGACTCCTTTGCATCATGCAGCTTATTCTTTCACAACAGGGCGCCGTCCTGCGATCATCGCCGAACGGTTAATGGCCGCAGATGCAGAAGTCAATGCGAAGAGTAAAGACGGGAGTACCCCATTGGATGTGGCCAATAATTGGGGCCACGAACCGGCCGCCGCCTGCCTCCGTAAACACAACGGCAAGACAACGGATGAATTGAAAGCTGAAGGGAGTTGAAATTGTCCCATTTACTGAAATTGATTTGCCTGCCGACTGCGCTGTGGGTGCTGCTCGTTTACGGGGCACCTGCCGCCGCCCAGCAAGAGGGCGGGTATGAAGCGGCCGATCTGAATCGCAACCGGAAGATATCGAAGCGCGAACTGGGGAAATATCTCAAAAAGAAGCTCCCCGAATTCAAGCAAGTCAAGGAATTGATGGCGGCGCTTGATGCGGATTCCGATGGCAACTTGTCGCGGTCCGAGTTTGCCAAGCGGATGGAGCAGATCGGGGAACTGCAACAGAAGCCGATGTCCGAACCGGGAGCGGGCGGGACGGAGTCGGCTAAAAAGGCGAAACCGATCATCGAGTTTGCCGACAAGTACAACCGGGATTTTGCCGAGAAAGATCCGCGGGTCGGGGAGACGCTTCCCGCCGTTTCGGCCTTCGACGAACAGGGCCAACCGTTCGACCTGGATCAGCTAAAGGGGAAATACGCCGTGCTGGTCTTCGGCTGCCTGACATGACCGCCGTTCCTGAGAAACGTTTCCAGTTTGGAAACCGTCTACCACGACTACCGGGACAAGGTCCGCTTCTACTATGTCTACAAGCATGTCCAGCACCCGGAGATCAATAACTTCGTTTCCGCGTTCAACCTGGAGGAACGGTTACGGCATGTGCAGGAAGCGAAACGTCGATTGAAGACCGAGATCCCCTGGATCTGCGACGACATGGATAATTCCTTCAAGCAGGCGTTTGGCGGGGCGCCCAATGGCGAGTTTATCCTGGACCCGCAGGGCAAGATTGTCCGCAAACGCTTTTGGAGCAACCCCCAGGTCCTGCGGGAAGACCTGGCGGAACTGGTGGGTCCCTCCGAAACCGTCACGCAGGTCGAGGCGTTACCGGCCGGGTTTACCCTGGAGAACCGCAAGATTGCCAGTGGCGTGGTGCCGAAGATCGCTTTGCCGGCCGGCCTCACCCCGCTGATTGTGGAGCCGGTCGACGATGGCGGATTCCCCTACTTCGCCAAACTGCGGGTCGAGGCGACCCCCGGGTTACTGGGGGAAGCGGCTGAGGGCAAATTGTATTTTGCGGTTTACCTCGACCCGCTCTACCAGGTCCACTGGAACAACCGGGCGGGCAAGGTGAAGTTGACCCTCGAGATTCCCCCCGGCACGGCAGCCGACCCACTCGAGATGCTAGGCCCCGATGTCGAAGCGGATGCGGATGTCGACCCGCGACAGTTCCTGGTCGAGATGGCCCGCGGTGATTCGAATGGTCCGGTCGGGGTCAAATTGTCATACACGGTCTGCGACGATGCCGAGAAATTCTGTACGGAAGTGGTGCAGCAGTATCGCGTTGAATTCAAGCGGACCGGTGACGTCGGTTCCCGTCCAGGAATTTTCATGCCGGCCATGTTCGCCAAGATCAGGGAATTCGACAAGAATGGGGATGGGGACATCACCGAGGACGAGCTCCCCGCGGGTTCGGTCTCGCTCTACGTCGGGCATGCTGACTACAACGGGAACGGAACGATCGAGGCGGCTGAACTGGATACGTTCTTGAAGATGTTCAATAACGGGCGGGGATTTGATTCCGACTTGAACGATGGTCAAGAACCGGACGCCAAGAAATCGAAACCAGGTTCCAAATAGTAAGTCACTTTTTTGACTGGTTTTCGGATAGCGGTTTTGGCTCGACTGACGATGTCGCCCAGTCGTGGACCGCCAGCCAGTCGAGCAACTCTCCTGGCCAATTGGATGTGCCCGGGATCCCCGTTGCCAAGCCAACACCATGCCTCCCTTTTTCGTAAAGGTGCAACTCGGCAGGAACGTCGTTTTCAAGCAGGGCCTGGTAAAAACAAATGCTGTTTTCCGGTAACACACCGGTATCAGCCGTGGTATGCCACAGGAAACAGGGTGGCGTACTTGTCGTCACCTGTTTTTCGTTTGACAGCGAAACCAGCAGTTCCGGATCTGGATTCTTGCCAAGCAGGTTTTTCTGTGACCCGCGATGAGTGAATGGCTCGCCGAAGGCAATTACCGGGTAGCACAAGACGGCAAAATCGGGTCGATTCGAGACGCGGGCAACGGGGTCAGCTGCCCCCTCGGTTCCTTGATTGAAATGCGTCGCCGCGGTCGATGCCAAGTGACCGCCCGCAGAAAAACCCAACACACCGATCTGGTCCGGCTTGATATTCCATCGACCCGCCTGGCTGCGAACGGTGGCAATCGCCCGTTGAACGTCCTGTAACGGTGCCGGATGGCCATAACCCTTGTTGCGGTGACGGTAGTCGCAGATAAAGGCCGAAATGCCATTCTCATTTAACCAGCGAGCGACCTGGTGACCTTCGTGGTCCATCGCCAAATGCCCGTAGCCGCCGCCGGGACAAATCACGATCGCCGTCCCATTGGCCTTCTCCTTTGGCGCCGGGTAGCCAATCAGCGTCGGCTTGTCTTTCTTTTCCTGGCCCAGCGCATTGGGCGCTCCAGCGGGCCATAGCAGTTCCACCTGGGGTTGCTGCGCCAGTGCCAGGCTGCAGAAAAGTTGAGCCCCAATTACAATGACCGGGTGGAATAAAAGTCGTGTCATGGATTGATCCTGTCGTGATGGCTTGTGTCTGCAATCTACTTCTGCCCGGTGGCGATCGGTAACCGGATTTGCGACGGGTATTTTTCCGAATGATGAACCTGGTTGCGGGCAATGACGCCCTTGGCTTCGTCAAAGTTGTTGCCGCCCGTATTGAGATTGCGGGCAAATCGGGGGAAGTTACTGCTCGATACTTCGATTCGGATGGAGTGCCCTTTGGCAAAATAGTTGCTGGTCGACATGGGTGAAATTTCCAGCTTGTAAACCTGGCCGGGCTTCATGAAAACCTCTTTGTCGTAACCCTCGCGATAACGTACCCGCTGGATCGTCTCGTCCAGGTTGAATGCTCGACCATCGGGATAGACATCAATTAGCTTGACCGTGAAATCGGTATCTTTTGCGTCCGAGGAAACGTACAAAGTTGCTTCAATAAAGCCACTGACCTCTACGCCTTCGCGGAGCGGTTCAGTGGTGTAAACGAGTATGTCGTCCCGTAACTCAAGGGTTCGCTGGTCATACGAGCCAGCCTTGATGGCGTTGCCGGTACAGCATACGTTGCCGCCGTAACTGGTGACGGGGTCATGGGGATCGTATTCGAACTTGTCAGGATGATCCGTCTTGCCAGACAGTTTGCGGGACAATTTGCCGTCACCATTGAGTGTGTTGGCCGATCCATCGCTGTTCAGGTAAAAAGGTGTCATCTCAATGCCGGCAGGTGGCCAGGTCTCAGAGGTTTGCCATCGGTTACTCCCCATGGTGTAGTACCGCACGCGTGGCATCTCGACCGGCGCATTATCCTTCTTTAGCTTGGCATCAAACCAACCGTAAACCAGTTCATCGTGGTTAAAACGGGCGTCGCCCACGTTCAATTCTCCCACCATGGTTTGCTCGGAAGACCTGGTAAATCCGCAATGCAGCGTGGGAGCAATCACCAGGTACTGGTTGTCGCGAACCTCCTGATCGGCGGCCTTGTTGCGGACATGGTTAAACAACGCCAAGTTCGGGCTGCTGGCCACATCAAACCATGAAACGAACCAGAAACTGGGGACATGAAACGGCATGTCGTCGTGGTACAGGCCACCCTTGTACCAATCCGGATCATTCGGCTTGCGGCGAATTATTTTTTCATAGATCCCGATCGGACCGTTAACGTTCTTGATAATGTCCTGAACCGGCAGATGTTTGAGGGCTTCCGACCAATCGACCGATGGTCGTTCCGGTGCGAGGTCAAAATACCTCGAGTTGCGAATCAGTTCTTCCTGGGTTGCATCCGGGGGGAACATCGGTCGCACCTGATCATTCTGCACGCCGTACAACCAGGCGATGAACAGCATCTGGACTGCACCGCCACGGTACCAATTCCCCTGTTCAAAAAATGGCCCGACACGGCCTACACCCGCGCCAAATCCTTGGGGCACCATGGCCGCGTGGGCCGGGTGATCCAGGGATGCTGCCGCCATCTGCCATTCGGCGGTCGAAGAGCAGCCGAGCGTCCCGATCCGCCCATTGCACCAGTCCTGCTCGGCCATCCAGGTAAACGAATCGGCCGCATCGGTTAACGGTGTTCCGAGGATATCCCACTTGCCTTCGGAAAAATAACGCCCCCGCTCGTTTTGGACGACATAGGCGTAGCCCCGTTTGACGGCTTCCATGGCGCGTTGGTAGGTGCGAGTGCTCTCTTCACCATCTCGCCAACCGTTGAAGTTGTACGGGGTTCGCGAAAAGATGACGGGAACCTTCTGGTCGGTCTTGGGCCGATAGATATCGGTGCACAAGCGGACACCGTCCCGCATGGGAACCATGACTTTTTGATCGATAACCGCAATTTTTTCCAGTTGTTTCCGTGCGCTGTCCGGTTCTGTAGATTGACCGTTGGCCCAACCAGCAAATACCAGCAGTGCAGATACTGAAAAAACGTAACAGTGTTTGAGCATCGGTCGTTCCTCTGAATCAGTAAAGGAATAAGAGCCTGGCAAAGGGCGCGGCTCCCGGCCCGCCTAGTATGGGGTAAGTCTGGTTGTGATAAAACCGTTGCCAGCAGGAAATCGCGAAAAGAAATTAAAATGCAGAACCGTCTGAGGTTCGTCGTCTTGAGGGCGTCAAAGAAACGGGTCGCTTGCTCGTCAGGTTACGGGTCTTCTTGGTTGGAGCGCGTACGGAAACGTCGTTGTAATCGATGACGATTTTTTTCGGCTTCGGTCAGGTGGCCCCATTCGAGGGATTCGTCCTGTGTATATTGTTTGCCCAGTGTGAGTGACGTCAGCGCCTTGGACATTTCGTATCCCAGGTAGAATGCATGGGATGGACTTAAATTGGCAGGGTGGGTCTGGGCCAGTTGATCAAAAATGACAAACGGGTCTCGATCGTGCAGGTGGTGGCCTGCACCGAGCAGGTGGATTTCATCGTCTTGGGCAAAAATCCGGTAATTGCTGTCTTTTATCTGGGCTGCCAAATCGGCCAATTGACCCGCCGCGAAATGGACGAGTCGACTATCCCGCAGTGTTACCAGTTCATTGGACAAATTCTTGGGGGGTACTTGATGGTGCACTGCATAATGAACCATTCGACGAGCCAAATCGCATTCCCGCACGCTTGATCGCGCCCAGTTGATTACTTGTGTCGTCAATACACTGTTGATGTTCAGCTCCTGGCAGATCCCCAGCAGCAGGAAATTGACGCCGCAGGAATCCACGTCCGTCAATTCTGTCAGGTTGCCAATGCCCATCATCATCTCGGCATCCGGCCAGCGTTTGCGAGCCAACAGGTATCGTTCCAGGCTGGCGGCAAACCCCAGCCCGATCGGTTCCAGAACCGGGTCAATCCGGAGCGGAATATGGGCATTGGTCAAAAACTCAATCGTCGGCTCGAGTGATTCCAGTTGGGCGATATCATCGGGAATCACCACGACTGGAACACCCCAATCTGGAGCTGCTTCCCGATTCGTTGCATTGACCGATAAAACAAGCTCGGCACCAGCCTGCACAGCAGGCCCGATTTCTTGAGGGTTGAGGCTGTCAATGGACACGCGAAGACCAAGATCTTTCAATGCCTTGACCGTGTCGGCCACATTCGACCAGCAACCGTTGGGTTCGCAACCGATGTCAATCCAGTCGGCGCCATCGGCAGCCAGAGAAGTTGCCATTTCAACGATTTGTTTTAACTTCAACCGCGGCGCATGGTTGATTTCAGCAATGATTTCAATCGTCCATTGATCCAGGTTGGCCGGTTTTTTCTGTTGATCGAACAGGTTGGGCAGATCTCGCAGGTCTTTGGGACCGACAGCAAGAGGCAGGTCGGTCACGTCCAGTAAGGGCTGTAGATCGCCGTCGCAATATCCAGGAATGACAATGCGGGTCGTCCCGGCCGGGATCTCCAGTCGGGGGGCAATCCACTTGGGCGTCATCAGTGCAGCAACCGTAATCGGTAGCACCTGGACATTGAACTCAAAGCCGGCTGAACTTGCCAAGTCCACGACGGTAGAACGAAGTGCATGTTCTGCCAATCGGCCAGTTACGAACAGGATTTTTTCAGACAAAATCGTTAGCTTTCGTGGGGGTAACTGCCGGTTTCCGAATTCAATGATTTTGAGAGTTGATCACCAATTAAACTGGCTCCTGAGCGGGCGCCGTTCTGTTGGTTGAACATCAAACGGACAACTATGTTTCTGATTGGCGACGTATGAATTAACATCTAATTTCCGCAAGGATGTCTTGGGTTCCCAGTATCATCATAGAAACTGGAACCAATTATGACAATTTGCTTGAACCTGATGGAGGTTAGGACTATTTTTTAATGTTGGCTCTTCCATCCACCACGATTTTTTCTTGACAGGTGGCTTTTCTGCCCGCTGCAAATTGACGTCAGGTACCCATGAAAGCACTTCGATATACGAAACGTCTTGTTTCATTCGATTCAACCAGCCACAAGTCAAACCGCTTGATCAGCAAGTATCTTGAAATGAAGTTGACCAAACACGGATTTGTGGTTGAAAAGGTGAAATACAAGGATCGCTCTGGCGTAACCAAAGTTAACGTTGTGGCCAAGAAAGGGAGCGGACATGGAGGGCTGGGCTATTTTTGCCATTCGGATGTCGTCCCCGTCAAAAAGTGGTTTACCAAGAAGTTTGGTGCCTTTGAACCAACCATTGGGAAACAGCGTCTGTATGGACGCGGTTCCTGCGATATGAAAGGTTCGATTGGGTGTATGTTGGCCGCCGCCCAACAGTTTTCGAGGGATGATCTGAAGCAGCCGTTGTATTTCGTATGTACGGCAGACGAGGAAGTCGGGTTCCACGGTGCCAGAGCCGTCGTCGAAGACAGTCGGACCTATCGGGAAATGGTATCTCACGCGACCAAAGCGATCATTGGAGAACCGACATCATTGGAGGTGGTCCATGCGCATAAGGGATCCTACGAAATCGTGGCCAAATCGAAGGGGTTAGCAGCCCATTCGGGTACTCGCGAGGGACTGAATGCGAATCTGGCGATGATCCCGTTCTTGACTGAAATGAAGTTGATACACGACGAAACGGAAAGCGATCCCCAGTACAAAAACAGCATTTTCCAGCCGTCAACCGTTTCCTGGAACATTGGTATCAGGGACGATGCGCAGGCGATCAATATTACCGCAGCCTCCAGTAAATGCACGGTCTATCTGCGGCCGATGCCGGGGGTTGACCTTACGCCATTGCTCGACCGCGTCATCCAATGTGGCAAGGAAAATGGTCTTAAGGTGAGTCTCAACAAATGGGCCGAAGCGTTTTATTCGGAGCCCGATACAGAATTTATCCAGCAATCGGTGAAGTTGGCCCATCGTCCCAAGCCCAAAACAGTTTCCTATGGAACTGACGGCGGTATATTTACCGAATTAGCAGACAAGATCGTGTTTGGACCCGGCAGCATTGACCAGGCGCATACCAATCAAGAATGGATTGCACTGGAGCAATTAAAGTTGGGGACAGAGTTGTATTCGAAAATGATTCAGCATTGGTGTTGTTAATAAATTTCGCAGCACCTAGAGTGCCATTTCAGGCGGCAATGATTCCAGTTTGACGGGATATCCAATGAGCTCCTCGGAACCAATTCCGATTGTTTATGGCCAGGGTGAGAGGACGGCAGAATGTGTCCAGCGGATCCATTCTTTCATCCAGGATTTTGTCGATCGGCAGCAGCTTTTACCTCGATCAATCGATGAAATCGAAAGGTTGATGCAGCACTCGTTTACCGCCGTGGCCGGCGGGCAACTGGTTGGTTTCGTGGCCTTGGAAATTTACTCCACCAAACTCAGTGAAATTCAATGTTTGGCGGTCGATGCGAACTACCGCAGACTTGGTATCGGACGAGAGCTGGTCAATCGATGCGTGGTGCGTGCCCGTGAAATGGACATCATGGAATTAATGGCCATTTCGACTTCCGATGAAATGTTTTTGGCTTGCGGCTTTGATTATTCGTTGCCCAACCAGAAACGTGCGTTGTTCATCCAGCCCCGGAATCCCGGTTGAGGTTGATTGACCAGCTGGTGCTGGCACTATGAAGCGGAAGGATCGAGCTGGATGTCTGTTTTCAGTCAGAGACCAGCTGTCACTTTATGAATGGCTTCGCAGACACGGGCCGCGTAGTCGCTGCTTTGGAGCAACGCGGGATGATGCAGGATGACTGTCTGTTGGGAAGCGATGCGGGAATTCAATAAAGGCCCGATTTGGCGACAACGTTTGTTGGAACGTCGAGTAAATCCGCGGAACCCTACGTCGATGGCAACGCCTTCTGCCTGAATCGCACTGACAAAGTCACCGCGTGGGCAGCCACTTTTGACATCTTCGAACAGCCAGGGAAGCTTGTAATAAGCCGGTAGAAACGTCTCTGACTGGATGACTTGCTGAAGCGGGCGGAGGACGACATTGTCGGCCGTTCCGTTGATGATTTCCAGAGCGCGTTCATGTCGCTTTTGATTGTAGGAACCAATCAGGTCCAGCTGGGGTCCGAGTACGGTAGCCTGGAGTTGGCTTAAAGGGAATGCTTCGTTTCCGCGGCTATTGTAAATCTTGGCCCGTTGAAAAATTTCTGCTGAATTTGTCAACAAGGCTCCACCTCGGCCAGCGGACAGGAGCTTGCTGCCACCGAAACTTAAAGCCGCAACGTCACCAAAGGACCCAAGCGGCCGAGAGTCCATTTGCCCGCCTGGCATCTGACAGGCATCCTCGACAATCGGGATGTTGGAGGACTTGAGGATTTCCTTCAACTCCTGGATTTGGGCAATTTGGCCATGAAGATGGGAAGCAATCACTGCGGATGTTTTTTCGGAAATTGCACTTTCGGTTTCCTGCGGGTCCAGTACCCAACCACCGTTGATGACGTCGGCCAAAACTGGAAATGCCTGGACCGCTTCGATCGCGCGGAAGTTGCCAGGGAAATCATAGCCGGCCAGGATAACTTCGGAATCGGCCTGGATTCCCAAGCCGCGCAGGCCAAGTTCCACAGCGATGGTACCGCTCGAGCACAGCAGCACGTATTCGACTTGATACAGTTCTTTCAGTCGTTCAACGAGGTTGCTTGTCCATCTTGAATCGTACCGTCCCCAACTTCCATCGGTAAGCGATTGCATAACGGCTTCGCGGATTGGCCCGTCTGCGACCGGCCAGGGGGGAGGAGCCGTATCAATGACGGGTGTGCCACCGTTAATCGCCAGATCAGGATTCAAGACACCACCTTTTATTTTTAAACCCAAACCGCGGATGCGAAACTGTGTAAGAGTGGGTCAGATCTATTGTTCAGAAACGAATGTACACGTGGTTGAAAGCAAAGAAAAAAACGAGGCTCGCTTTCATTTTCTCATGGTCTTCAGAAAATATAATCTCGAATCTTCAAAGTTAATGAAAAATGGGCCATTGGGAAACCAGTACGTGGCCCCCCGACTGATTTTCTACCGTTTCCAAGGGCGGCGGCCCAAATAGTCGAGTGGGCCGTTTTTCGTTGTTTAGGGTGTTTTTCCGCGGCCACAGGCACTCGTTTTTTGGTTTCGGCGCCGGCGTGCTAGCCACCCACCGGGCCGTTGGCGTTGACCTCGGTCCGCCCGGTTTGTAATAGGCATGATGATGGAAACCTTATCTCAAAAATGTAACTGCTTGAATTCCAAGAAAACGGTGAAAATGGGACACCTCGATGAGTGGCGATTTAAACCGCATTTAAAGTGCGCTTGGCTGCTGGCTTTTTCAATAATCGGTTTGGCCGGTTGTCAATTGGACAATATGAATGATGCTCGCAAGTTCGCCAAAGTCATATTGCTGACCTCGGATCCCCAGGTTGAAGTCAAGCCGACTGAGAAATACGAGTACCGGGGTCCGATTCGGCGTTTGTGGGCCAAGCGGGAATTGCCATCGGACCGGACTCAGTTATTTTTACGGCAAAATAATCTCGACAAAGCGTACAAGTCATCGCCGACAGACATCGTTGCTTTTGTCCAGCATAATTGTCGTCAAAACCCAACGATGACGCAGGTTCATGCCATTGCCGAATTAAGTGAGATTGAAGCCAGTTATTTGTCCCAGTTAGGAGATCAAAAAGCAGCTGTCCAGCTCTATTTGACTTCGATCATTCATGCTTACCAATTTCTGTTTGATCGTCAGCTTGATATCAAGCGAAACGCCTACGATCCACAGTTCCGTCAGATTTGTGACACCTATAATCGCTCGTTGGAGGGGATGCTGAAAATCATGTGTCCCGATTCCGAATTCAGACCGGAACGTGTTTACGAAATATTGGAGACAGAAGATTTCCGAGTTGAGTTTGAAATGCAGATTGAAGGTCGCTGGCGAGCCGAAGAGTTTGAGCGGTTTGAATTAGTAAGCGACTTTAAAATGGAAGGTCTTGAGAACAGTTACCAGACGTTTGGGCTTGGCGTGCCGTTGATTGCGGTTCGCAAAACGACCGATCCAACGGCGGGATTCGAACAGTACTACCCACCTTCCTTGGCGATGCCAATGACAGCGTTTTGCGAGGTCCACGCACCGGAACAGAGCCATTTGCCTTACCGGGTCAAGATGCGGTTGATTGACCCGTTGGAAACCTCCACGGTTTCGGTTGAAGGCCGCAATGTGCCGCTGGAGTCCGAGTTCACGTTGCCGCTGGCCTACTATCTGAGTGATCCACTGCTCAACTCAAGCGTTCTTTCGGCGGCCACACTGCTCAGCGCAGACATCGCCGACGAACTTTACGGGATGTACATGATTGAACCGTACGATCCGGACAAGATTCCTGTTGTGATGGTTCATGGATTCTGGTCCTCGCCAGTAACCTGGTTGCCGATGTTCAATGATCTGAGGGCCAACCCGGAAATTCGCAAACAATATCAGTTCTGGTTCTATATGTACCCAACCGGACAGCCGTTTTGGATCAGTGCGCGGCAAATGCGTGATGACCTGCTTACATTACGGCAAACTGTCGACCCATTGAATCAATCCGAATCGATGGAACAGATGATCCTGGTCGGGCATAGTATGGGTGGATTGCTTTCGCGGATGCAAACGATTGACAGTGGTAATCAGTTTTGGAATATACTGAGCGAAGATCCGTTTGATTCCATGAAGGGCGAAG
>JABACA010000131.1 GCA_014237975.1 Mariniblastus sp.
CAACTCGCTGGGTGAAATCGCTTTTGCCTTGAACCCTCCAACGCCACGTTTGGCCCAGAAATCGACTTCCTGGCGTATTTCATCCGCCGGCCTGATGCCACGCCAGCCAGGTCGGGCTCGCCCAAAATAAGGACCGCTATTGATCAGACGCGGGCCCACTTGTTGTCCTGCATCAATCCGTTTGCGAAGATCCTGCATTTCTTCCGGCAGAAATTCACCGCATGAAAAAGTAACCGTCACTCCGTTGGCCAGGTATTGAACAGGGATGACAGAAAATTCTTCTCGACGTTTACGGATAAGTTTCACGTTGTAGTGCGCGTGGCAGTCGACCAACCCGGGCAAAATATAATCGTCATCGGTCCATTCAATCACCTGGTTGGCCCGTTCGGCTGCAGAGTATTCGATGAACCGCCCGTTCTTGACGGCCAGGCCCGGGTTCTTGATGAACTTGGCGGTCGGTGTATCAAAAACCCAACCCCCGACGATCTGGAGATCGGCGGAAGCCGGACTCACCGGTTGAGCAGTGGCGGGGTAGCTCCCCGTAAATATCGCTAGCACGGCGGTGCAAGCGGTGGTGGTGATACGAAACATGGCGGGCATCCGTTAAAACATTCGCGTGCCTTCTTTTAATGTTAATTGAACGACTCTACCAGTCCTCCGCTGGAAAACGGCGTGGAATCGTTAAACGGCGATCCGTTGCCGATGTGGCGGGATCGGTTCGCCATTGACTCGCAGTGGCATTCTCTTTAACGTCCTGCCCTGTTTTGGTTTAAATACGACAAATGCGCGCCAAGGGAAACCGCCACAACAAGGCCTCAGCATGAATAATAAAAATCTAGAGTCTTATTTCAATTTTGATGGGCTCACTCCCCTCAAGGTAACCGCACCACGGCTCCGAAAATCTGATTGGATGGGAATCTTGGCCGGCGTCTTGATGGTCGGTCTGGTTGGCTGCGGCAACATCATACCCAGGGGCCAAAGCCCGGATGAGGCGCTCATCACGATGGACGATGATTCGAAAAAAACCATCTATATAGGTGATGTTTGCAAGGTTTGGGGGCTGAACTATGAACCGGTGGAGGGCGTCGGATTGGTTTCATCTTTGGACGGGACAGGAAGTAACCCCGTTCCCAGTGGACAGCGGGATCACTTGTTGACGGAACTAAAAAGCAAAGGGAAAGTTGCCGACCCCAAAAAAGCGATCGCCAGTCAAAATACTTCGATGGTGTTGCTCAAGGGATTACTTCCTCCAGGGATTAAAAAAGGCGAACGATTCGATGTGGAAGTTAAGTTAATGCCAAAATCGGATACCCACAGTTTGCAATACGGGAAATTGATGAAGACACGTATGCGTCCCATGATGAATACTGGCCGCACGGTTAAACTGGGTAACGTAAACGCCCTGGCCGAGGGGAGCGTCATGGTCGACTCTGTTTTCGAATCGCGCCAGGACGAACCGAATCAAACACGCGGATGGATTTTCGGTGGGGGCGTGGCACTGGAAGATCGTCAATTTGCACTTAAAGTCTTTACGGATGAGACGAAAGTCAAGGTGACACGAAGTATTGCCTATTCGATCAACAACCGGTTTACCAAGTTGATGTCGAACGCACGGCAGGGAGTCGCATCGGCAAAATCAGATCGTCATATTTCACTGGAGTTACCGGAAGTTTACCGCCATAACATTGGCCGGTATTTTCAAGTTCTGGTCAATATGGCGGTGGATGAACGGGCTGAGCTGCGGGTCAACCGATTGGATCGTCTGGACACTGAAATCCAGCAACCGGAGTCGTGTGCTCGTGCCGCATTGGAACTGGAGGCATTTGGCGAAGAGGGCGTGCCTGCATTGAAACGTGCATTGAAACATCCCGACAAAGGGGTGCGGTTCAATGCCGCCCAGGCACTGGCCTATATGCAGCATGCCGATGGCGTCGATGATTTGGTAGCGTTTGCCGAGAATGAACCGGCATATCGATGGCACGCGCTTACCGCGCTGGCATCACTGGATGAACCGGCAGCCGCAAATGGACTCAATGAACTGATGCACGTCGAAAGTGCTGAAACCCGTTATGGCGCTTTTCGGGCGTTGCAAGATCGCTCGCCCAATGAACCCGCTGTCGAGGGACAGTGGCTGGCCGACGACTTCTATTTTCACGTCGTGCCATCGACTACCGAGTCAATGTTGCATTTATCCAGGTCCAAACGTCCCGAAATAGTCGTGTTTGGGGAAAAACAGGCGGTTTCCGACAGCTTTTTGTATGTCGAGACAGGCTTGACCATTCAGGCATTGGGTGACGGCAGGGTGAAAATAATTCGCTACATGCCTCAACAGGGTGAAATTCGAAAAACGTGTTCTGCCCAGCTTGTCGAACTGATTCCTCAATTGGCCGACCTGGGTTGTGACTATACCGTTTTGGTCAACATGTTCAGGGAAGCGATGAGCAGCGATATGCTTCAAACAAGACTTGTTGTTAATGCCGTTCCCAAAATCAGAAGTCAGAGCGAGGTGACTGCTGACGTCGATGACGATACGGTGGGCCTTGCCATGGTACTGCAAACCGAAACGGGGGCAGACCGGTCAGGAGATGAGCCGATGGTACTCGGTGTTGCTGTTGACAAACTTGAGGAGGTTACGGAAGTGCCGGAAACTCAAGAAAAGGAAAAAAAAGGGATGTTCGCACATATCAAAAGCTGGTTCAGTGAATAGCTTGCAATTCTCCTGGTTGTTCATTCGTTTATAATTGGGTTGTGTTGGTAGTTTAGGCTGGCGCCGATTATCGGAGAACGTTTGTTTTTGCCGTAGCCACTGAATCCATGCTATGGGAAGATGACTAATTAAACCGTTGTTACATTGATAGGTAAATTCGATGCTTAAAGCCCTGGAGCTAACAGGCTTTAAGAGCTTTGCTGACAAAACCCGATTTGAATTCCCTGCTGGGATTACTGTCGTCGTTGGCCCTAACGGGTCCGGTAAGTCGAATATCGTCGATGCGATTAAATGGGTGCTCGGCGAGCAAAGCGCCAAGAGCCTGCGCGGCAAAGAAATGGCAGATGTCATTTTCAAAGGTGCCGGCGGGAACAGTGGCCGCAAACCGGCCAACAGTGCTACGGCAACGATCGTACTCGATAATTCTGACCGTAGGTTTGCTTTCGATGCCGACGAGGTTTTGGTTGGCAGGAGGGTTTATCGAAGTGGCGAGGCAGAATACCTGATCAACGGAGATACGTGCCGGCTGAAAGATGTCAAGAATCTCTTTCGTGGCACCGGTATCGGAACCGATGCTTATAGCCTGATCGAACAAGGTAAAGTAGATCGGCTGCTGCAGGCCAGCGCCAAGGAGCGGCGGGCCATATTCGAAGAAGCGGCCGGTATCAGTCGTTTTAAAGCCAAAAAGCTGGAAGCCCAACGCAGGTTGTCGCGGGTCGAAGGGAATTTGATTCGCCTGGCGGACATTGTCGAGGAAGTCGGCAGTCGCTACCGCAGCGTCAAGGCACAGGCGTCCAAGGCATCTCGCTATAAAGAGTATAGCGACCGACTGAAAGAGCTGCGGACGTTCGTGGGCCTCAAGGATTGGCGGACGTTCAGCGAGAAATTGAACGATATCGAAGTTGAGCGGCAAGGGTTGGATGATGCAATTGACGGGCTCAACACAGGTATTTCGGATACCGACGGAAAGCTCAAAGAAATAGAACAGCAGTTGGATTCGTTTTCGACGGACGTCCAGGAAAAACAGGAGGCGGTGACGCAGTCGCGGGAGTCGATGGCCCAGGTCGAATCCAACGTAACCCTCAATCGCTCCCGCCTGGAAGACAATCTGCAACGACGGCCCGAATTGCTGGCGCAGTTGGAGCGGGCGGAATCCCGCTGCCAGGAGTACCAGGCCCGTATCGAGGAAAATCACCAACTGCTGGAATCCTCTGAGTTGGATTACAGTTCTGCCAACTCCGAATTGACCCAGCTGGATACGGACCTGCAATCACTGGATGATCAGTTGGAAGAAACGGGTCAAGCAATCGCGTCCGGCCGAACCGAATCTTCCGAACTGGTTGGTTTGATCGCCGAAGTAGGACGACTGGTGAGCTCGGCCGATACCGAAATGGAACAGGTGACGCGACAGCGCTCGGCTTTGGAAGCGGGGGTCGCGGAACAGGAATCCTCCTTGGCCTCGCTGCAGCAGCAGCACGATGCTTTTGTCGAAGAGCGTCAGCAGTTGGAACAGCAGGCGGCGTCGAAGGACTCGGCTCTGGCCCAGGCGAAAGAACGCCTGACGGATGCCCGAGGTAACCGTGAAAAACTGGACCAACTGATTGGCAGTATCAGTAATAAACATTCTGGCGTGACCCAGCGCACCAAGGTCCTGGAAGAATTGGAAAAACGGCTGGAGGGTGTTAATGCGGGGGCCAAGGAACTGTTGAACCAATCCAAGGTCGCCGATTCCGGCCCGATGAAAGATATTTTGGGTGTCGTTGCCGACTTGGTTTCGGTCAATGTTCAACATGCTGGAATCGTCGATGTTGCCTTGGGTGAGGTTGCCCAGTATCTGGTGGTAGACGGTGAGCGTCTACTGGATGAATTGGCGACCGAGAAACTAAAGGTAAAAGGCCGTGTGGGCATTATTCAACTGGATCATCCCCCGACGCTTGGCGCTGATCCCAACATCAACATGAACGGACAGCCAGGCGTGATTGGACGGGCTGACCGGTTGGTCCAAGTGGATGCACGGTTCGCCAGTTTTGTGCGGCAGCTTCTAGGCGGAACCTGGGTCGTTAAAACGCTTGCCGATGCCTTGCGGTTATATACCGAGAAACCCGAGACCGTTCGCTACGTTACTCTGGATGGCGAAATCGTCGAGTCGGACGGTACGGTTGTCGTTGGTCCCAAGTCGGTCGCAACAGGTCTGGTGTCGCGACGAAGTGAATTGAGGTCGTTGCACCGTGATTTGATACAGCTTAAGGAGAAACTGGAATCGAGTCGTGGCCAGTTGGAACAGGTCAAGACGCTGGAAGCCGATAGCGATCGGCAGGTCCAAAAACTGATTAGTGAAAATACGACTCTTGCGAAACTCCTTTCCGACAAGTCGGTGCGGGCGGGTGAAGCCAAGAAGCAGATGGAGTCTATATCCCAAAAAACAATCCAATCCCGCGACCAATTGCAGGAAACGATCGATGCGCTCACGCAGCTTTCAACGAAATTGCAGAGCGATCGAGATATCCTGGAAAAACGAGAAGTAAGACAAGCTGAATTGACCACCAGGATTCAACAGCAGGACGAGTTGATCGTTCAATTGGGCCATCAAAAAACGGAAGCACAAAAGAAAGCCACCAAGGCAAAGGTCATTCTCGCCAAGTTTGAACAACGGCTTTCCGATATCCAAAGCCGCCAGCAGCAGCAGGAAGCAGAATTTTCAGATATCCAGTCAGAATCAAGCCGCCTGGGCAAGCAGTTGGAGTCCGATACGGATTTTGAAACCAAGGCCACCGCCGAAATTGACTCATTGCAAAAACGAATGGACGAAATGGGATCGCAGCGGGCCGAGCTGGAGGAGTCGCTGGAAAAAATAACCAGTCAAAAGAATGAACTGGATGCGAATCGTCGCGAATTGGCGATTCAACTTAATTCCAAACGGGACGAGCTGCGGGGAATCGAGGACAAAAAACACCACCTGGAGTTGCGATCGGGGCAGCTTAATATGGAACGGGATCGTTTAGCGGAGCGGTTAAACGAGGATTATGGGATCGATATCGCGAACGTCCAACCACAGGAGGAAAGTGACGAGGCTCAGGCAGAACGCGACGCAGTCGATGAAGAAATAACCCAGTTACGTAAGAAGATAGGTTCCATTGGGTCCGTCAATCTGGATGCCCTGACCGAATTGGAAGATTTGGAAACACGCTACTTGGCGATGGATGAGCAGTACCAGGATTTGGTAAACGCCAAGGAGTCACTTGAAAAAATTATCGTACGAATCAATTCTGACAGTCGCAAACTTTTCGTTGAGACCTTGGATGCCATTCGGGGTAACTTTCAGAAACTGTACCGACAGACCTTTGGTGGTGGCAAAGCGGATATTGTACTGGAGGAAGGTGTCGATCCTCTCGAGGCAGGCGTCGAAATTGTCGCCACGCCACCGGGTAAACCCCAATTCAATAATTCATTGTTAAGCGGCGGCGAAAAAGCGTTAACGGCGGTTTCTCTATTAATGGCCATTTTCCAATTTCGGCCCAGTCCGTTTTGCGTCCTGGATGAGGTGGACGCGCCGTTCGATGAGGCGAACATTGGACGGTTCGTCAACGTATTGAAAAGCTTTCTGGATTGGACCAAGTTTGTCATCGTCACACACTCCAAAAAGACGATGACCGCAGCAACCACGCTATACGGCGTCACCATGCAGGAATCGGGTGTCTCCAAAAGGGTGAGCGTTCGGTTTGAAGACGTTAGTGACGACGGTCAAATATCAGATGAAGCCCTGCAGCGGGCTGGAGGCGATGAGGAGGCCGCCTAGCTTCTTTGGCGGTGCTACCATCTAGAATCCATTGCCCAGCGAAAAGGAGTCGTCTCAAAATGAGGCAATCGAGGTTCCGTTGGGCAAACATTAACCTGTCTTGATTAGAACTCTCTGTTATCGCGAAGATCAGGACGGGCGATAGCACGCCGACAGCAATATTTCTTTTCCAATATTCGTACCCGAAATGGGGACGGAAAGTGCTTTCACCCGCCAAAAACCCAGCAATTGACTGACCCTCAAAACAGAACCAACCCTCACGACCCACATGAACGTTATGATTCGGGAAAGTTCCTAAAGTATTGCAGTCCAAATAAACGAAACTAATTGTCAGGTGGTCTTGTTTTCGGTCCGGTTCGAACCTCAGGTTCGACCAGGCAGGGAAGAAGATACCTAAAAAAGGGGGGGTGTTGAGAGACGGGCGTTTTTTTGCCCGTTGATCAATTGATAATCACTAGTTATGGAATTTGACCCACTTTCCACGTGATTGTCTTATATTCTCGTCTTTTTTGCGTCATTTGTGGCCAAATGACGGTCCGATTAGTACGGTCATGCCGATTATGCAGGCGCGATTATCCGAACTTGCATGATACTGGCGAAAAGTACCGATCTTCCGTCTGTCGCGGTACCGATGACGTATACTGGCTTGGAACTGACGAATTGGTTCTGGTCTCAACAGTTTATCCCGACCCAGATGACTTGACTTTTAACGGTTGAGCAAAGGGATGAGCGGTTTGCACGAGGGATTTGTGCACGACTCACGTCGTATTCAATGAACTGGTGTGGCGAAAGACGATTCAAAGTGATTTATGGAGAGCCCGCGATGAAGGTGTTCACAACTGGGCAGGTTGCCAAGATCTGCAAAGTGGCCCCGCGCACGGTCAGTAAATGGTTTGATTCCGGTCGGCTGAAAGGCTACCGAATCCCCGGTTCACAAGACCGTCGTATTCCACGGGAGTATCTGATCAAATTCCTCAAGGAGCATGGCATGCCCTTGGGTGATCTGGAAGACGAAGCGATGGCGAAAGTCCTCATCGTCGCTCAGGATCAAGTACTAATTGAAAATCTCAAACGAGAACTTCCTCCTGAAAGATCGTTCAAAGTGGCCGTTGCTGCGAGCGGTTTCGAAGCTGGAATTCAAGCTGAAAGTTTTCACCCTGACTGCATCATTACCGATTTTTCAATTGGAAAAGTCGAAGCGATGCAAATATGCCAAAATCTGCGAAAGAATCCCGATTTTTCGGAAACAATTCTTATTGCACTGCTGCCTGATGATGGAAACCCAATTTCTTTTGATCGATCAGCAATCAATGAGACATTCAAGAAGCCATTTGACGCCAGCTTGCTGGCCGAACGGCTTCGTACGCTGATCGGTTCAAGGAAAGAATTGGTCTGACAAAGACTAATGTTTGCTGCAAAGTGAACTAACTGAACCATCAGTGATCGCCGTCTTTCGCTCAAAACCGCCGACGAGGTGACCCCCTCTCGGCGGTTTTTTTTTGCACGCGTGAGGCAAATCAAATGCCCGCCAGCGTTGAACTTGCCATTCGCCTCGATTTGCCGGGTGTCGGTTCATCGTTATTGGATAACCAACCGCCTTTCCATCCAGCAGTTTTTCCTGGCGAATCCAATACGCGCTCCAGGTTGTTTCCGTCGCTCAATCGACTCCCAAGGCAACTCTCTCGGGAATCCTGCGGCTCAGGGTTTGAACCAAGTCAGATCCGTCCGGCCATCCAGCCGTCGGGACCGGATGCTGCAAAAGGTCTTGGTTTTCTGGGTTAGCTATATTGATTTGTGTTCGTTTTGGTTATTCTGGGGAACCACTTGCGGTTATTTAGAATGTTGACTGAGCCTGGTTTTTTGTACTCCGATGTCAGATCTAACCCATTTTGATTCTTCCGGTAAAAGTCGAATGGTCGATGTCGGGGAGAAGTCGGTTACCCGCAGGATGGCCCGCGCTTCGGCATTGGTCACGATGAAAACGGAAACCTTGGACCTGATCAAGAGCGGTGAGATAGGCAAAGGTGATGTGCTTGGAGTGTCCAGGGTTGCCGGTATCATGGCCACCAAGCGAACGTCTGACCTGATTCCACTCTGCCACCCGATACCGATTGACGGTGTAACGGTTGACTTCGAGTTTCTGGACAATCATCGGATCCAGGTGATGGCGACCGTTTGCACCTCTGGTAAAACGGGCGTGGAGATGGAAGCGCTGACCTGTGTTGGTGTGGTGGGGCTAACCATCTACGATATGTGTAAGAGTGTCGATCGCGAGATGGTCGTAACGGATGTTCGACTGGAAGAAAAATCCGGTGGTAAGAGTGGTCACTTCCAGAGGGCGTCCCAACCGGATAGTTAAAGCATGTCTCAAAAACGGGAAATTGGGGCGACGGTGCCCTGCTCCAAGGGGCGGTTCCTGGATTCTATCTATGCACCGATCCAGACCGATCTTGCCGAGGTCGATCGTATCCTGATCGAACAACTCGATCTCAGCATTCCCTGGATGGACAAGCTGCTCGGCCACACCAATATTACTGGCGGGAAACGGATGCGTCCGGCCCTGGTGCTTTTCTCGGCGCTGGCCTGCGGGGAAATAGGGGTCCAGCATCACCAATTGGCCGCAGCCCTGGAGATGATTCACACGGCCAGTTTGATTCATGATGATGTGCTCGATCATGCAGTTCAACGGCGTCATGTTGAGACGGTCAACTCGCAGTGGGATAACAAAACCAGCGTGTTGCTCGGTGATTACCTGTTTACCCATGCGTTCCACCTGGCCAGCCAAATCGATTCGCTGGCCGCGATTCGACGACTGGCTGTGGCCAGCAACCGGGTTTGTGGCGGGGAAATGAAACAGAATGCCTGGTCGGGTGATTTTGACATCAGCGAAGTCGATTATCTCCAGATGGTGTCGGAGAAGACGGCCGAATTATGCAGCTGTGCCTGTTATTGTGGTGCCCACCTGTCCAATGCCAGCGAACCGAGTTCCGAAGCGTTCAGTCAGTTTGGTCAGAATCTGGGCATCGCTTTTCAAATCATTGATGACATCCTAGACCTTGTCGGCGAAACGGAAACGGTTGGTAAAACGCTCGGCACCGATCTGAAGAACCGTAAACCAACGCTGCCCGTGATACACAGTTTGAGCCAAGTGGACAGTGCATTGCGACAGACGATGGTAGCCGAACTGGTGTCGGAACATCCCGATCACGGGCGGGTGATGAACTGGCTCGAGTCGACCGGATCATTACAGTACGCCAAGAGCAGGGCCCGGCAATGCGCCCAATCGGCAGTCGATTTTACCGACGATTTGTCGGGTGGGGTTGGCTCGGAATCGCTCAAATTGATGGCTCAGTTTGTCCTTGAAAGAACGTTCTAGCGGGGATTTCCCGTTCTTTTGACCGAGATTGGGTAGCCTTGGCCTTCGCTGGCGGTTTGATCCGGCGATTCTAAAATTTCTGGCGCAACCGCTTGAACAGGACTACGACGTCCCGCGTTTCCCCGTAGGCTTGGTTCGTGTCAAAACCGGTGACCAGTTCCCAACCTGCAGCACCAAGATCGTTCATGAATGCGTCTAAATTTCCAGTGTCCAGTTTGCCACCGAGCCATCCCTTGGTAGCCAACTTGATCGTCTTGTACTCCCATTGCATCTGGTTTCTCCTTGCCTGTGAAGGACGTTTTGGATCACTGGCCCGATGGATAACGAAGCCGACCAAGCCGATCGGTCGTTGCCCCGGTATCGGGGCGGCCGCGCCAACTTCAGCCGGGATTCCCTGGGATAAAAGTGTTGTCTGTCCGGTATTCGTTTATCGGGGCGTGATCTTGCCAAGAATCCAAGTGACTCAGCCTGTTCCGTTCGAATTTACCGACCATTGGGGTATCAACGATCCAACGCCTGTTAAGGGGCTTCGGAATTTCGACTGAACGGGAGATGTTCCGCTGTTCGTTGTGCGGTCAACGGGGCGAACTGACTTCGGGAAGTCCACCTTCTGGGTGTCGGTTCTTGGAGTTTCGATCCAGGATGGGGCGAACCCCTTGAACAAAGTCATGAATGTCTTTGAATTGCCGGTAGACACTGGCGAAACGGATGTAAGCGACGTCATCCAGATCAATTAATTTTTCCATGACCATTTCACCAATCGCCTGACTGACGATTTCCGAGTCGGCCAGCAAATAAATTTCCTGAACGATTTCGGTAAACACATCTTCGACTTGATCGGTGGGAATCGGTCGTTTCCAGCAGGCTCGTTCCAGTCCCAGGCGAATTTTTTCAGGCCGAAATGGCTCGCGGGCACCGTCCTTTTTCACGACACGAATATCCAGTTCCGCGATTCGCTCATAAGTCGTGAATCGCTTGTCGCAGTTGACACACTGGCGGCGGCGGCGAATGACGAATCCTTCTTCACCGGACCGGGTGTCGATGACTTTGTCATTATCGATTTGGCAGAAGGGACATTTCATCCAAGCACTATAGTCGAAATCGAGCGGTTCGCCAACATTTGGAATGGGGCCCGGCGAAATCCTGCGGTCGTCGTGGTGCCTTACTTTTCGGTTGGCGGACTTCGAATTTAACGAGGTCTACTTGTCGGGGGCATCGTTCTATGGGAGTTGGGATTCAGGGCGCCAACCGGGACAGAAGCTGTCTAAGCAGTGAGGAAAAGACCAAAACAATGTTGATGGCGATGCTGGTTCTGGCAAATGTTGACGACGACGCAGGCCGTTTTTCCGATGTTTCTCTATAGGAACCATCTGCTTGCCGTCGAAAGGCTTTGGATCGAGATTGTCCGGCGGGCGGTCAGGAATTCGGTGGCATGCGATTGTTTGTGGTTGTGGATTATCCGACACCTGCGACTCGGATTGTTTTGTTTTGCTGACGAAATGGTCGTTGACTGCGAAAATGGCGGCAAATAACAGAATAACCGTGGTAGAAGAATTTACGAGAAACTTGCGGCGGTACTCGATCTCATGTCGATTTGCGACATGGCTAATAAGTCCGTCGGGGCACGGGTGCCACAGGTTGGATGGCGACTGATTCTTCATCTCTCAAGCCCAAAAAGCAACTACTTTCAAATAGTTGCCAATATCCGTGTTGGGCCAAGAGAAATTCGTAAATCCTATTACACTCAGCAAATTAACTGAGCGATAACGTGCCATTTTTTTCAAAGTGTGAGCCAGTTAGCAATTCCTGCACCTCATTTTCAGATCGCGCGGGCTGCTGCCTCACTGTACGAGGCCGTTACCGGAATATTGCTGACCTGAGGGATCGGCTGATTGACCTCTTCTCGTAATTTATCGATGTCGAAAATGGTTATCTTGCGGCGGGCGATTTTTATCTTTCCTTCCGTTTGTAAATGGCCCAACATCACTGTCACGGTCTCTCGGGTACTGCCGATAATACTGGCCATTTCCTGATGGGAGAGTTTGATTCCGAGCTCTAGTCCCTGGTCGGTCGGTTGACTATATTTCTCAGCCATTTCCAGTAACAGGTGGATCACGCGTTCTCGATTGCTGCGGAATAGTAGATTCCTGAGACGCCTTTCAATGCGCAAACGGCGCTGTCCAATCAATTTGGTGATGCCTAAACTGATATGAGGGTACTTTCCAATCAGTGTCAGCATGACCGGCTTTGGAATCTTCGGCAAATTCTTCGCGTTTGGCAGTGCCCAGCAATGACAGCTCACCAAAAATTTCACCACTGTCGATGAAATTCAAGATGCTTTGCTTGCCATCGGGGGTGAGATGACAAATTTTGACGCGGCCCTTGGCGATCAACAGGACGCCATCGGCGACCTGAGATGGCAGGTAGATTGGTTCACCCCGTTTAAATTTTCGCGTCTTGGAGTTTGCTTCGAGGTATTGAATGTCCTCGGGAGATAACTGCGAAAACAGGTCAAAATTAGAAAG
>JABACA010000132.1 GCA_014237975.1 Mariniblastus sp.
CCCGACAGTACTCAATCGCTTGCTTGATCTCACCTGCCAATATCAACCGCTCAAGTTCATCCATAACATTCTCGGGCATCAAGCGTTTACGGGTGATCGAAAAACAATGGTCAATAATAAAATAGGCACTCACTATCGAAAGCAACAGGATCAGACAGACGATCGCCACGCCAAATTGATTACCTGCAAATACCATGTCAAACAGCGTGGCTGTTTTTTTCGCATCAACCTCGGGTTGGAGCGGAACCGCCACCTCATTCCCGGGTAACACATCCTGACCAATCAATTCAGCCGCCGAACCCCAGCTGAAACTGAAGGCTGCAAAGACCAGCAGGCCCAGACAAAATGTGTTTGAATTCTTTAGCAAATTTTTTGACCTCTACTGCTGGAACACGATCGGCCAATCACTGTTGATTACTGGCCTCGGCCATACGTCCATGATACGTCTCAGGGTACTTGTCTAACAACTCGCTTTTGAGGATTTTGGCCTCACGCGTCCGCCCATTTTTTTCCGCAATCGATACAGCCTGATACAGGGCTGCCGCAGCCAGCTGGCGGTCCTTGTATTCATTTGCCGCAGCAATTCCGAGAAAAGCAAGTGTCGCCGTGTCGGAATCCGATCCAATCCGGCTGGCAGCCACTGCCAGAATATAATTAACGACCGCAGCCTGGTTTGTGGTCAATCCCTCCCGCCACTGGTGATCGCGGATCAATTCGACCGCATCACCCGGTCCGTCGGCAAGTTCCAACTGGGCAGAAAAAATCCTGACCCAATTCTCATCTTTCGCACCCAGTTTGGCCAGCAGTTCTCTTGCCAACTCTTGCTCACCGGCACAGACAGCCAGGGCAACCAAGTACCGAATCTCTTGCTGCTGATTTTTTAACAGCCGACCCTGGATGAAGTCCAATTGTTGGCGAGCACTTTTCTCGTCAAAAAAAACTGGCACAATCGATGGATGCAATCTGCTTTCAATTTGCTGTGGAGTTAATTCGACGGTAGTCGGCAGTCCAGAATCAAAATCAAATTCCGCCTTAAGCCGGCAAGCCCTGAGAAAAGGTCGAACGGCCGCAGCCCGATCACCTTGGTGCAACCTGGCATGAACGGCTCCTAATGAAATGATGTACTCCTGCCTGGCCATTTCGGGATTTGTCGGCAATGCTGCCAACCCACGGTTCAACGGTTCGGTCACCTTGGCCAGCGACGACCAATCTCCCAGCGACAACCGGTGACGGATTTGGAAAACGGCCCGACCTCGCGCCTGCAGGATTGCGTCAAAGGACTCCTGCCTAGCCACCTCGGCGTCGCCACTTGACTCTGAAACATCCAATGTAGCTTGCAACACTTGGTCCCAATGAACAATCGCGCCGTTGGAAAGATAAACCGCGCTCTGGTCAAATCGCTTCACCTTTGATCGATGCAGAATTCGAAGGTCTCGCAACACGATCTCCGACTGGGCGACGCCCGACTGGGAAAGGCTCGACAACGCGGCGATCAGGAACAAACCGAGGAACCACCGCAGCAACAATCCAGCGGGACCGTGGCGATCTATGGCATTCCGAGTCGGCCTGCCGAAACTCATTCTGGATGACTCAGTCAATCGCATCGCAAATCAATATTACCCATCAATTAATGCTCAACCTCGACGGCGAATTTACGCAACTCGGAAAATGCATTCGGCTCCAATGAATCGGCTCTCTCGAAACCCTGTCGGGTCAGCGAGAAGTCCCGTTGTAAATGGTGAAGAACCAACCCCGACTGGCACAACTGACGGAAACCGTCGATGAACTTCATCGTTTCCCGAGGCAGGTCCTTTTGTCGAAACAACAACCTGCGATTTTCCTCAATTTCAACGCAAATGGCCAGCAATCGATCGCTTGCATCGAAGGCGGCCGGATTTCCTCGAATGTCAAAAACCCCGCGATACTGTGCCATCGATAACAAGGTCTTCGCATAGTCGTCCAGTTCGCCAACCGGTTGAATACTACCACTCAGTGCATGGCCACAAAGTGTTGCAAAAGCGGCTATTGTGGGCGCGCCACAACTCAACTCAAGCCAATTCACTGCGGGGTTGGCACCATCGGAAGTTAGATTTTGAAGCAACATCATTTCAACCAGAAGAAAGCCCGACAAATTGCTACATATGGAAACAGAAACTAGTTTTTTGCAAAAATGGCTGGAACACAACCGGCCTCGCAGGCGTCAAAGCTGCTTACCCAGCTAAAAAATCGAGAAATAAATGAGGGATCCACACCTTTCATCTCGGCCAAGGTAAGCTGGTAAATGCGGCTTTTCCAACCTGTCTTTCAATTCTGACCCGGAGTTTGTCATGCGTCGATTTTCATTACTGACCATTATCCTGCTGGTGAATCTGCTGTGCATCCGCACCCATTCGCAGGAAATTGGTTTTATCGAAAATTTCGCTTTATCCCATGATCGTTCCTCGACACTATCAGAATTGGTCCCCGGCACCGAGGAATATTATTACTTTTATTGCTTACATTATCAAAATTCTGAACAGCTCGATAAGGTCGATGAACTGCTCAAACCGTGGATCAAACGTTTCGGCGAAACGCAACGCGTGCGGGTCATTCGCAATCGCCAAGCGCTGCTGAATTTTGATAATGATCCGGAAGGGACCTACAAATACCTTCAATCGGTACTCAAGCTCCGATTTGACCACCAGCGGGAAATTCCACAGGCACAACGTGACTTGCCCACCCAGCTAGATCAAAAGCTGATCGCAGCCTCGACACTTTTGAAAAATGCACTTTCGCGGTCGAACAACACGCAACAAATTGAAAGTGTTGGCCTGGAACTGATCGCTGAGTCCAAGCTGGACAAGACCCGTCGTCGCCACCTCCTTTCAAGATTGAGCCACCCGGATTTCCCTAACCTGGTGCCTCTGATCGTGGCCGATTTGAGAGAACGTGACAGCGGGGGGTTCGGATCGATTCCCGTTCACAAGATGCTGACGCTGGCCCAACTGGACCAATGCCGGGCCGACATCGAAACCCTCGAAACCAATACCAATTTTGTTCAAACCTACCTCGGCAAATTGCAACCCTCGGCAGATGTTGACTGGAAAGCGGATCGCGAGGCGCATGCGGCCTACCTGAAACGTCTGTGGAGTTTTGCCGACACCCTGCCCCCTTCTTTCAACTCCCTCAAAGCGAGCATCCTGTTTCGGCAACTCGAATTGAACCGACTGGCAGGCAGCTACGATGCCGACCTGTTCATGACCTACTTAAAACTGCCTCGCCAAATCGGTTACGTGAATCCACAGTTGATCAAACAGGTCAAGGCGCGGGACCAGATTGTCAATCTGGGAGCCAATTATTGGGCTTACATTAAGTTGCCCCCTATTTTGAATGACCAACAACTGATCCAGGACTATCTTCATCACTTCCTGCAGGACGCAAATAATTTCGACGAATACCGGCCCTATATTCGGGAGGAATACCTGAAGCAGCAATTTGCGACGGTCAAAATTCTGAATGGGATTGGCGATGTAGAAAAATGGGCTTCATTGCTTTCTCCCAGCCAGTATCAACAGTTGCTGAAACGGGTAGACCTGGATTTTGCACTCACCAACCCGGAGTTTTTTGCTGACCAGGACAAGGTTGCCGTGGACTTGTACACCAAGAACATCAACAAGTTGATTGTCAAAGTCTTTGAGGTCAACGCGTTCAACTATTACCGCAAGTATGGACAGGAGATTGACACCAATATCAGTCTCGACGGTCTGGTTCCCAACTTTGAGAAAACGTATGAATTTAACGAACCTCCGGCGTTAAGGGTTAAACGTAATTTTGAATTCGACCAGTTGACCGATCATGGCGTTTATATTGTCGACTTCATTGCAGGCGGGAAAAGCAGCCGGGCTCTTATCCGTCGCGGTCGCTTGACAATGATCGGGCAACCGACCGCAGTGGGGCAGCAGTACCGCATTTTTGATCACAACCAAAATCTGGTCACCAATGCCCTGCTCTGGATCTCGGGTCGAAAATACTCACCGGACGACAACGGGATGATCACCGTGCCGTTCACTAATTCGCCTGCGAAACAAATGGCCATCATTAGTCGGGATGACCTGAGCTCGATGCAAATGGTAGAGCAAACGAACGAAGATTACGCACTCGAAGCTTCCCTCTACGTGGATCGCGAAAGCCTGATCCGAAGTGAAAAAGCCAACCTTGTCGTCCGGCCCAGGTTATCCGTTAGCGGAATTCCAACCTCGGTAGGGCTACTGAAAGAACCGCAACTCTCGATCATTTCCGTTAACCAGGATGGCATTTCCTCGACCACGGTTTTCGAAGATATCAAGTTAGCTGACAACTCGGAAACCGACATCGAATTCGTCGTGCCCCCCCGCCTCAACACATTGACGTTTACGCTGCGTGGCCATGTTGAAAATCTCAGCCAAAATCAACCCCAACCCTTGGCCGTTTCACGCACCTATTCCATTAACCAGATTGACAAGACCGAGTCCATTCAGGATGTCCACCTGGTTCCCGCTCAAGGGGGATACTGGCTGGAGGTCCGTGGGAAATCGGGTGAACTGCGAGCCAAACAACCGATCCAGGTCGCACTCAAACACCATGACTTCAAACAACCCGTCAATGCGAGCCTGCAATCCGATCAAAATGGAGTGGTCAATCTGGGACCCTTGGCGGGAATCCATTGGATCTCGGCCGTTTTACCAGGTGCTACCAAGCATCAATGGAACCTGGCTGAAAACCAACAATCACATTATCGGTCCATTCATATGCAACAAGGCAAACTGGTCGAAATCAGTGCACCCTATGACCTGACCGAAATCAACCGGGATCGCATTTCCCTGACCGAAGTCCGTGGCGGTCAGTTCACCCACGATCGATTTTCGAATCTTCATTTGGAAGACGGAATGATCAAACTGGTCGATCTACCAGCGGGCGATTACCTGTTGCGCTTAAAAATCGAGAACCAGAATTTCAATATACGTATCTGCGATGGGCCGATCAGCCAGGGCATCGTGCTGGGACAGTATCGCCAGCTGGAGATTCGGGACCCCCGTCCGTTGACAATCGAGAAAATTTCGCAAGACGCCGAGTCCATCTCGGTCGACCTGCAAAACGCCAATCAGTCGTCGCGGGTGGTCGTACTGGCATCGCGTTACCTGCCCGGCTTTCGATCGTTCCCCGAATTTTCCCGGGTCAGTGACATCGAACCGTTGCGTTTCCAACCTGCCATTCGAAGATCCGTTTACTTGGCCGGACGCCAAATCGGAGACGAATTCCAGTACATCCTCGACCGGAAGTACGCCTCAAAATATCCCGGTAACATGCTGGACCGCCCCAGCCTGCTGCTAAATCCGTGGGACGTTCGCGATACCAATAATAATGTCGAAGTTCTGGCCAGCGGAGATGTTTTCGGTGGTGTGGGAGGCAACCAGCAAAACTCGGCTGGTCGAGCCGCCAGCGACCAGGCCGCAGAAAACGGGAATTTCGACTCCAGCAACCTGGATTACCTGGACCAACCCTCACTGGTGGTCTGGAATTTGAAACCTGACGAAAACGGCGTTGTCAAAATTGATCGCAAAAAGATTGGTAATCGGCAACATATTCGCTTGCTCGCTCTGGATGACCATTCAACCGTCCAACGATCTATCAGTTTGCCAGCCGCTCCCACGAAACTGAGAGACCTGCGACTGGCCCATGCGATGGATCCCGGTCAACATTTTTGCCAAACCAAGCAGATTGAACCGATGACCAAAGGGGAGAGCCTGGAGATCAATGATCTTGTCTCGGCCAAGTACCAGTTTTTTGACGAGTTGTCGGATGTTTATCGCCTGTACCTGGCCGTCAACCCCGCGACCCAACTGGAAAAGTTTCAGTTTATCCTCGATTGGTCAGAAAAGACGGACGAGGAGAAACAGAAGCTCTATTCCGAACACGCTTGCCACGAGTTGAATTTTTTCATTTACAAAAAAGATGTCCCGTTTTTTGAACGCGTCGTTCGCCCCAACCTGCAACACAAACGTCACCCCCAGTTTATGGACCGCTACCTGCTGGGGCAGGATTTGAGCCGCTTTCTTGACCCCTGGAATTTTGCCAGGCTTAATGTTGCCGAACGCGTCCTGTTGGGGCAGCGAACCGAAGGACAGACGGCCGATATCGTTCGCAGTCTGAACGATTTCTACCTGATGACACCCACCACGCGCAAGCAGTTTGACAAGTACTATGATGCGTCGATGGTGTATGACGGACTGAGTTCATCCAAGTTCAACACGGAGCGTCGACAACTGGAAGACGGTTTGCCGGAGTTATCGGATGCCATGGCTCCGCCCGCGGCTGCAGGCGCCCAAGCGGAACTAGGCACAGTCGCCGTTCCAGGTGGACTCGGTGGTGGCGGAGGCCTGGAGGGAAGTACCAATAAACCCGAGAAACAACAAAGTGGGGTTTTCTACGCGCAACCCCCCGTTAATAAAGAAAGCGATCTATCAGCGGGCCGTGCGTTCCAATTGAAACGTAAAATGGCCGAAAACGGGAAAGCCCCCAATAGCCAGCTCGGCAAGGGTGCGGGATTCGGATCCAGAGATCGTGGGCGGTTAGGCCAAATGGACCAAGAACTGGCAGATCTTGACGGGGAGATGACCGGAGAAAGACTCCGTCGACTGCAACAGATGGACAAACTGGTCGAGCAGAAAAAGGTGCTGTATCGAAGGCTTCCAGCCACAAAGGAATGGATTGAAAACAACTACTACCGGATCGTTCCCGAACAGCAGACACCCGAACTGGTTCCCATCAATCGGTTCTGGCGAGACTACGCAAACCACCAGGGTGGCACATTCCTGTCTTCCTATTTTGCAGAATCGAACCGGACCTTTACCGAGATGATGCTGGCTTTAGCCGTACTTGATCTTCCCGAAAAAGCGGAGAAGGCCGACTTCAATTATGTCGACGACTCCATGACGGTGAAAGCGGCCGGACCAATGATTGCCTTGCATCAGCAGGTCAAGCCGGCGGTCATCAAGCCGGGTAATACATCGATCCTGATCAGCGAGAACTATTTCCTGAACAATGATCGATACCGGTTCGAAGACGGAATCCAGTACGACAAATTTGTGGAAGATGAGTTCCTGGCACATCATCTTTATGGTGCCCAGGTGGTCATTACCAATCCAACCTCGACCCCCAGGTCCATCGACCTGTTGATTCAGGTGCCACGGGGAGCCGTCACTGCCAACGGCAGCCAGGAAACCCGCTCGATTCCTCTCCAATTGGATGGTTTTAGTACCCAGACATTCGAGTACTACTTCTATTTTCCAACCGCCGGTGACTTCACCCATTACCCGGCCCATGTTTCCAGCGATGAAAAAGTCCTGGCCTTTGCCCAGGGTGTTGTTTTTGACGTGGTCGATCGACCTGCCGAATTAGACAAGACTTCCTGGCAATTCGTTTCTCAAAACGGATCGGACGATGAAGTCATCGAATTCCTCAACCAAAAGAATCTGCTGCGGCACGACATGTCGCGAATTGCGTTCCGCATGAAAGACAAGGCATTTTTTGATCGTGTGATCCAGTCACTCAACAACCGCTATGTTTACAACCATGTACTATGGTCTTACGGGATCAGTCACGACGAACCGACAACGACCCGCGAATACCTGATGCACGACAATCTTGTCAATCAATTCGGCGCTTACTTCAAATCGCCGTTATTGGATGTCATCCCGAATGAACGAAACTGGTACTACCACAAGGAATATTCACCCCTGGTCAACGCGCGGGTGCACCAGGTTGGAATGAGTCGAAAGATACTCAATCCCCAGTTTCATTCCCAGTACATTCAGTTGATGACCATCCTGGCCCATCATCCAACCCTTTCACCCGACGATCACCTGGTGATTACCTACTACATGCTGCTGCAGGATCGGGTCGACGAAGCACTGGAACATTTTTCCAGTATCGATGCAAAGCAAATCAACAGCCGGATGCCATACGATTACTGCGACGCCTACCTGGACCTGTACCGCGAAAAACCCGAGGACGCGGCTGCCAAGGCAGAGAAGTGGGCCGACTATCCGGTCGATCGTTGGCGCAATCGTTTCCTGAACATACTGGCACAAGTCGAAGAAGTCCGGGGCGGGGCCAGCACGGTCGTCGACAAACGAGACAATACGCAAACTCAAACAGAGTTGGCTGCCAAGGAAATGAGTTTTGACTTCAAAATTGAATCTGGAAAAATTATCATTGACAGTCAAAACCTCGAACAAGTCACTGCCAATTTCTACGAAATTGATATCGAATTGCTGTTTAGTCGCAGCCCATTTTCCCAGGACAACCTCGATGGTTTTTCGGTCATACGTCCCAATCAAACGGCCAGTTTCAAACTGGACCCCAAGAAAGCGCGACAGCAACTGGATTTGCCCGATGAACTAAAAAACAAGAATGTACTGGTGGAATTGGTTGCCGGTGATCAAGTCAAGTCAAAGCCCTACTTTGCGAATTCCCTGGCAGTCCAGGTGATTGGAAATTACGGCCAGATCAGGGTGGCCAATGTGGATTCTGGCAAACCGTTACCAAAAACGTATATCAAAGTCTATGTCCGTGCCAATAACGGGGAAGTTCGTTTTCACAAGGATGGATATACCGATTTAAGAGGACGATTTGATTACGTTTCTCAAAGCAACAATCCTCTGGATGACGTGGAGCGTTATGCGATCCTTGTCTTTAGCGAAGGACAAGGTGCCACGGTCCGGCAGGTTGACCCACCTGCCGAGTAATTTCCAGACCATCATGAACCCAATCTCTTTAACCGGTGGGTCAACCGACTCACCGGTTTTTTCAACTACCAGGAAACTGGCAGGGGTCAGGCCATGGGAACCGTTTGGCCACGTTCGGGGATAATCACGGGACCAATACCATTTTGCTCCAGCAGTTCCTTGAACGGTTCGGCTCCGTCCATTTCACAGTGGACCAATGCCACTTTTTTCACATCGCCCGCTTCGGCCATCGACTTGGCCCAAGTCAATAATTCAGCCTGATCGGCATGCCCGCTACTACTTTCCAGTCGGCGAACCTGGGCCCGAACTTCATACGGCTGACCAAATATTTTGACGATATCCAACGACTGGTCGAGCAGGATCCGTCCCAGTGTGTGCGGGGCCTGATAACCCGTGAACATGATGATCGTTTCCGGTTTCTCTATATTGTTTTTCAAGTGGTGCAAGATCCGACCAGATTCGCACATCCCCGAGGCGCTAATCACCACACAAGGCTCTTTAAGTTGGTTGATTGCCTTGGACATTTCGGCGCTACGTACATAGTACAGATCGTTAAACGCCAGTGGATCTTCATCCTCCTCGGTCAAAATCCGCTCCACCATTTCGTCGTCGTAACATTCAACATGCTCACGGAATACATTGGTTGCATTGACCGCCAGCGGGCTGTCTACAAAAACCTTCATTCGTGGCAATTCACCGTCCTCGGCCAACAGATTCAACCGGTACACAATTTCCTGTGTCCGTCCAACGGAAAAAGCTGGAATAATCAGCTTGCCTCCTCCCTGGTACACGCTCAACGCCGCATCCAGCAACATCTGCTTTGCATCTCCCCCCTTGGGATGCAATCGATTGCCGTAGGTTGCTTCCATGATGATCATGTTGGCCCCCGGAATCGTTACAGGGTCTTTGAGGATCGGCATGTGAGGGCGGCCGATATCACCGCTAAAGACCAACTTGAACGGTGGTTGGCTCTCCTGGTCCAGGTCCAATTCAACGATCGCCGCGCCCAACATATGCCCCGCAACATGAAACCGACATTTCACACCGGGCAGGGGTTCGAAAGTTTCTTCATAGTCGATCGTGCGAAATTTCTTGATCGCCGCAACGGCATGTTCCTGTTCATACAACGGCGTGAAGGGCTTCTTGTTCTGCTTCTTCCGTTTTCGATTGACATATTTGACGTCGCTTTGCTGGATTTTTGCGCTGTCCAGCAACAGGTAGACAGCCAGGTCGCGAGCCGCGGATGTTGAATAGATCGGCCCCTTGAACCCGCTACGCACCAGCGATGGTAAATTACCACTATGGTCAATATGGGCGTGGGACAAAATGACCGCGTCGATCTCCGACCCCTGGAATGGAAAATCCCGGTTGCGCTCAAAGGCCTCACGTCGCCGACCCTGGTACAAACCACAATCAAGCAGAATTTTTTTGCCCTGGTAATGGACCAGATGCATCGAACCGGTAACCGTTTGTGCCGCACCCCAAAACTCTACATTCATAAAATGGCTCACATTTCGAGACTCGAGTTAAAAAGGTGAATCGACGTCCCGGTTCAGGCTCCATGGCCGGAACTGGATCCACCATGCCTGGGGGAGAGAGGCACCGATTCGCATCTATTCTAAGACTTCACTCGTTCCACATATTCGCCCGTTCTGGTGTCGATCCGGATAACATCACCAATGTTGACGAAAATGGGTGTTGGGAATTCACCACCCGTTTCAACCTTGACCGGCTTGGTTACGTTGGTTGACGTGTCGCCTTTGGCACCGGGCTCACAATACTCCACTTTCAACTCTACATGGTTGGGAGGCGTCATGATGATCGGATTTCCATTGAACAATGTCATGGAACAATTCATACCGTCTTTGAGGTATTTCCAATCGTCTCCAATCTGTTCTGACGTCAGTTCATATTGTTCAAAAGATTCATTGTTCATGAACACAAATGTATCTCCCTGCCGGTACAGGAATTGAACCGAAATCTCCAACACATCGGCCTCATCCAATGTGTCGCCACCTTTATAGGTACGTTGCAGCGTGGTACCTCGTAACAGGTTTTTGAGCTTGCATTTGTAAAAGGCGTTGCCTTTGCCAGGTTTGACAAAGTTCATTTCCGTCATCAGGTAAGGCTCACCGTCAATTTGAACTTTGAGTCCTTTGCGAAAATCGTTGGTTTTATAGGCCACTTTATCTTGTCCTGCGTGTTGGTTTATTTGGCTGATGTTGAAAACTTCCCAACAGACGCACTGTTCCTGCGGCGAAATTTTACTATTTTGGACTGACGCCAATTCTATCCAAAAATCCGTTTTCTGTGAGCGCCGAACGAGCGGAGTTTTTTTGTTGTAAACTGAGCTGTTTTTACAGGTTTTTAATGGTCCACCCGACAACTCATGATGTGATTGACCCGAAAATCGAGTTGACTTGGCAACAACACATCAAAAATGCTATTCGAACGCCGCAGGAGTTAGCGCGTACTTTGGATCTGCCATTGACCATAATTGATCAAGTCGAAGCCAAGTTTCCATTTCCTCTGTTTGCTCCCCTGCCGTTTGTTTCCCGTATCCAGCCGGGAAGCATGGATGACCCGTTGCTCCGCCAGATATTGCCCACCAGCCACGAGCGCGACCAGGTCGAAGGATTCGTGTCAGATCCATTGAACGAAAGCCAGTATTCGATTTCCCCCGGTTGTCTGCAAAAGTATGCCTCCCGGGCACTGATGGTGGTCAACGGTACCTGTGCCGTTCATTGTCGTTATTGTTTTCGGCGAGATTTCCCCTACCAAGATTCGCTGCAATCGACGGGCAACTGGGACCGGGCTCTGGAACAGATCGAATCCGACACGTCCCTTCATGAAATCATTCTGTCGGGAGGTGATCCATTAACTGTCGTCGACGAAACATTGGCCGATTTGGTTGGGCGATTGGACCAGATCGAGCATTTGCAACGTTTGAGAATCCACTCAAGGTTGCCGATTGTGATACCCCAAAGAGTCACTCCGCGGCTGATCGAAATTCTCAACAACTCGCGGTTAACTCCTGTCGTCGTTGTGCACGCCAATCACCCTAATGAGATCGACCAGGCGGTTGCAACCCACCTGCAAGTCCTGGCTCAAAGCCGGGCAACCGTTTTGAACCAGTCTGTCCTGTTGCGTGGAATCAATGATGATGTGGCCGTGCTGGTCGAATTGAGTCGTCGGCTGGTTGACTGCGGTACGTCGCCCTATTATTTGCATCAACTGGACCCAGTGTCCGGGACCCGACATTTTCACGTGCCGATTGAGCGGGGCCGGGAACTGATCAACCAGATGCGCAGCCTGGTCGCCGGCTACATGGTGCCGCGATACGTGCAGGAGCAGCCTGGCCAACCGGCTAAGACACTGTTGGTTTAAGCGTGTTGAGCCTCAAACCGTTGCCATATTGGACGCGTTACCCGTGAAAAAATTGTCCGTCAGGAAAACAGGTTGTCCAGATACTCGATGGATTGCGCACACTGAATCGCGCAATCACTTTCACTGTCGCGTTGGATCGTGATATACCCCTGATAGCGATTTTCTTCCAACACTGCCAGCAATCCGGCCATGTCCACCTGAAGAAGATGTTGGCGGACCTGAATTTGCAGGTTTCTGCCATCCACTTT
>JABACA010000133.1:0-11990 GCA_014237975.1 Mariniblastus sp.
CGGCCAGAAAGTTCCAGCGGTCTTCACATCCCTCGTAAGACGTGTCTTCCAGTTCCCGGAGGATATTTACAACGAACGAAAAATTGAAAGGATCTTTGGTTTTATTCAACAATACTGCTTCCAAGGACACACGCATGTGCCGGGTGTTTTTACCGAGAAATGCCAGTTTTATTCCCCGGCTGAACTCAGTTACCACTACGAGTTGACAGATCAAAAAGTAATGGTCAACGTCGGCAGTGTTGGCCAGCCGAGAGACAACGATCCTCGCAGTAGCTACGTTGTCCTGGATGGCAAGGAGATCGAATTCCGTCGAATTGAATATCCGTTTGAGATCACCCGGGAAAAAATATTGCAGATAGCCGAATTGGATGATTTTCTCGGGGAGAGACTGGCGATTGGCCACTGAGCCGCTGTTAACCGTGTTTTGCTGAACACGGCGGTCGACCCATGACGTGGATCAATAGGTTCATTTTCTTGCTAATACGATAATCCCCCTTTCCAATAATTGGCGATCTTCCGAGAATACTCAATGTCGTAAACGCCACGGAACCATTTGTTTTCCAGGTTGATTGTCCGTGTGCATCGAAATGCCGGAACCAGAATAGGTTCTGCGGGTTCACCCGGACGCCCAATGCCGGGAAATTGCAGCGTCGTCATCAAACGGATTCAATCGCCCATTATTCGACGAACCAAATCCTAGGACAATTTGTTCCGTGAGAAAAAACACCATTCTTTTTATCATGTTGGCATCACTTGTTCTGATGGCTTCGTCGATTCTGCAGAGCTATTTTTACCCTCCGGAACCGCCAATTGCTGTCGTAGAGGATGGCACTCAACCAGAGAAATCCGCGGATCCGAGTCAACCTTCCAAGAACCCGGAACCTTCCAAGAACCCGGAACCTTCCGCGACAGATGCCACCAGTCCGGATGCGACGCAAACTCCAGCTGCTACGACGCCTCCCCAATCGGCATCGCAGCAAGACGATCCGTCTACTGACAAGCCGGACACATCCAGTCAACCAGAGCCAGAGACCCAAAACAAAGACACTCAATCGGAACCAGATTCTGGCAGTAACGCAACCTCGTTAGCCAAGAACCAAGATTCAGAACCAACCCCCGCCCCTTCCATCACTCCCGTTGAGAAGTTGTTGACGTTTGGATCGATTGCCAACGATGGCGGTTACCGCTATCTGATTACGGCAGACCGGATTGGCGGTTCGATACAACGGATTGAGCTCAACACCAGGCTGGCAAGCGGTCGCTACAAATACCGGAATCTTGACCAGCGAGGTGGATACCTCGGAGAGCTGGAATTATTTGACACACCCCGCGGCCCGGTGGTGGGTGTGGTTGGACGCGGCACTCCCGCATTTGAAGCCAAAATTCGAGCCGGCGATCTGGTTCGCAGTGTCAACGGAGAACCCGTTTCCGGCAAGGACGATTTTCGCGACATCATGGTCAATACGGTTGCTGACCAAACCGTCATGCTTGAAATCCAGAGTCCAGAATCCGAATCCACCAAGTCGGTGTCGATTGTTTTGACAAACAAACCGATGGAGATGGTTCGTCCAGAACCAGACACGATCGACCCGGGGTGGCCCTCTCCCAACTCGTTCATTCTTACGCTCCGACGAAAAATGAACAACGAATCATGGCCCGAGATAGACGCCAACATGGTAACCGGGTTATGGCACGTCGACAGTATTACTGAAAACTCGGTGGCCTTCAGCTATGAGTTACCGGAAAAGCTGTTGGCGGCCAACGAATTACAGGGCCCCATCAAGGTCATTAAACGATTCACCATTCCCAAGATCAGCGAGGAAGAACTGGAAAACACCTCGAGCAAGACATTTGACATCCTGTTTGACCTTGAAATTCAGAACCATTCGGCCAGTCAACAGAATGTGGCGTTTCAACTGGACGGACCTACGGGAACGCCTTCCGAGGGTTGGTGGTACCAAAACAAGATACACGGACGTTCCTCGGCGATTGGTTATGTCGCGGGGGCTCGTGACATCATCAGTTCCAGCGAAGCCGAACCCTTTAAATTTTTCGGCGGACCCGAGATCGTCAAGAATCAGCTGGAAGACAAACCGAAGTACTTGAGGCTATTTCCTATCAACGAGGGACCGGAGTACCAAAACGTCAACTACATCGGAGTGGATACCCAATATTTCAATGTCACCCTCAAGCCGAGCGGCCCCAAGCCGTTCTACGCCTATTCCGCATTGGCCATGACGACGGGGGTCACGATTCCAGAAGACAACGGGCGCCTGCAAAAACTGGTCGACTGCTCGTTCAAGATGTTCAGTGACAATACACCGATTGAGGCTCAATCCAATTACAAGCAGTCGTTCGTCATTTTCAGCGGCCCCAAGGAACCCGGTTTGCTGAAGGAATACGGACTGCAAGACGCGCGAACATTCGGCTGGTTTGCCTGGTTTTCGAAACCACTTTGTTGGTTGCTCAAACTGTTCTACATCATGACATTTCAGATCGGTTATGGCATCCCGATCATCTTGCTGACCATCCTGGTTCGCTGTCTGATGATTCCCGTCAGTCGCAAAGCTGCCTTGAACGCACAGATGATGCAATATTTGCAGCCACAGATCAAGGAAATTGCAGACAAGTACAAAGACAACATGGAAAAGCGTTCGGCGGCGCAGCGGGAATTGTTCAAAAAATACAATTACAATCCTTTTGGCGGCTGTCTGATGATGTTTTTTCAGTTGCCAATTTTTATTGGACTTTACCGGGGACTTTCCGTGGACATTGCTCTTCGCGATCAGCCATTGATTCCCGGGATCCAATGGTGTTCCAACCTGGCCGCCCCCGATCAATTCCTGTACTGGGGCAATTGGACTTGGATGCCCGGGTTCCTGGTTGATAAAACCGGGTGGCTGGGACCCTACCTGAACATTTTGCCCATCATCACAATTTTTCTGTTTATTGCCCAGCAAAAACTGTTTACTCCGCCCCCCACGGATGACCAACAGAAAATGGCTCAAAAAGTCATGAAGTTCATGATGATCTTCATGGGTTTTCTGTTTTTCAAAGTACCGTCAGGACTCTGTCTGTACTTTATCACCTCAAGTATTTGGGGGATTGCCGAACGTAAAATGTTGCCCAAACCAAAATTGGACACCGCCAATTTAGATGAGGATGATGCCGATTCGGCTGGTAACAAGCGTTCACTGAAATCGCTGTTCCGTGGTTCTTCCGCCGCTGACAGCAAGCCTGGAGGATATGACAACTCTTCCCGGCTGGAAGAAAAAAAACGCCGTGACAAGGAAAGAAAAAAGAAGCTCAAACAACGAGGTTCGTAATCGCCTGTTTCCTTCGATTCGAATCACCCATCAGATTCGCTGTGCTTCTCTCATACTGAAACTGTAAGATGAGTTTTGCAGATGTCTCGATTGTCTATTGACGATACTATCGCGGCAATTGCCTCGCCACCCGGTCCGGCAATTCGGGGAATTGTTCGAATCAGCGGACCGGCAACCGAGTCATGCCTGATCCGCTTGGTCCAAACCGCGCGGCCGTTGAGCGAGATCAAATCGGCCTGCTCGTTAGCCGCCAAAATACGTCTGGATTCTCTCCAGGAAATTGAGTGTCAGCTGTTGTTCTGGCCCAACACCCAAAGCTACACTCGCCAAGTGTCGGCAGAAATCCACATGACCGGCAGTCGCCCGCTGTTGGAATGGACACTCGAACAACTATGCCGAGCCAAGGGCGTCCGCATGGCAACGCCGGGCGAATTCACGTTGAGGGCATTTCTCTCCGGCCGAATCGATTTGACCCAGGCCGAAGCGGTCTTGGGAGTTATTGAAGCAGCTGGAGTGCATGATCTGGAATCGGCACTGACTCAATTAGCGGGTGGTTTAGCGGGTCCCCTGAGTCGTGCCCGGAATGAGCTGTTGTACCTGCTGGCCGAGCTCGAAGCCGGGCTGGACTTTTCCGAGGAGGATATTCAGTTCATATCGCCCCAGGAATTAACCGACCGACTGGCCGGTTGCCATCAAACATTGCTACAGGTCAGCGAGCAAGTGACAGAACGAAAAGTAAATCAGGCATCCCTGAGTGCCGTCCTGGTCGGCTGGCCGAATGCGGGAAAAAGCAGCCTCTTTAACCGATTAGTCGACGGTCAGGCCATTGTCTCGGAACAGGCCGGTACGACCCGGGACTACCTGACCGGCTTGATGATAGCCGATTCCATGCACATAGAATTATCCGATACGGCGGGACTTGAGTTTCACCAACACCCAACCGCCGTGGAAACGGCCGCCCAGCAGGCAACCAGCGAGCAGCTGAAAAATGCGGATCTGCGGATCCTCTGTCTCGATGGTTCTCGCCCAGTCAATGATTGGGAAAGAAATCAGTTGCAGCGAACCACCTATTACCATCTCACATTGCGGACTAAATCGGATCAACTCTATCCGTGCGATCCTGACGACCGGGTGGATTTGGCAACCAGTGCGGTACTCAAAACAGGAATCGATGAATTGAAGTCAGCGATCGGACAGCTTGCTTCGAGTCTTCAAAACGCCGAATCCTCAGTCGTTGCATCCACTGCGGTGCGAGTCAAAAACAGCCTGTGGATGGCCATCGAATCGATTCAACGCGCGTTGGACACCAGTCGATTGGAGATGGGTGAAGAATTGGTTGCTGCAGAAATCCGGATCGCTTTGGATCAACTGGGGCAGGTCGTTGGCACGGTCTATACCGATGACATACTGGACGTCGTATTTGGAAAATTCTGTATCGGAAAATAGTTTTTTTGCCGATGAAACAGATTGCCCATCCAAGTTCCGATTGACTATTCCCCGGCAAAAACTAACCTGATTAAAAGACGGTTTTCTATTTTCCCCAATGGTACCTGTTCCGATGTTACTATCCCAAAAAATCCACTTGGCATTGCCTATCGCCACCTGCATGGCGATTTTGACGGGCAGCCTCGCTGAAACCTGCGGGCAAGCCCCTGGCGAGCGCGTCGTTGTAACTGCCAATGTAGAAACCAAAATTTACAAAGAGAACGTGGACAAGGTTTACACGGGCGACATTCACACGGTAATCGCAGTCAACGGAGCATGGTGTGCCCTCAATCGGGTTAAGGGATGGCTTCCCTCACGGTATGTCATCAGCCTGAAATCGGCCATGCAGCTGTATGAGAAACGAATCAAGGACAATGAAAACGACTCCGATGCCTTTGCCTTTCGCGGAATGCTGTTTTACGAAATCGACGATTACGCCAAAGCCGATGCCGACTTTACTCAATCACTTCGACTCAACCCAAAAAACGCCGCCACCTGGAGCAATCGTGGAATGGTCCGAAAACTGATGCAGGACTATGCGCAGGCGTTGGCAGATTTTGATCAGGCATTAACCATCAACCCCGAATACGCCGGGGCTTATTACAATCGCGGACTGGTTCAATTCGAATTGGGACAATTCGAGGAATCAATCGACAGTTATGATCAGGCCGACGAGCACCAACCAAATGATCCTTGGACGTTGATCAACCGCGGGTTTGCCAAACAGAGTCTGGGCAACCGAGGATCGGCCGAAGACGACTTTTTGGCAGCGATCGAACTCGATGGAAATCTGGCCGAATCCTATATTGGCATGTCGAATCTCAAGTTGGATGAAAACGATCTGGCAGCGGCATTGAAATACGCCAACCTGGCGGTTGAAAAACATCCCCGTAACGGCATGGCGCTGAATTCGCGAGGCTGGGTTAAATTCAAAATGGGCGAGCTCAATGATGCGATGCAGGATTTTGATCTGGCAATCCGATACGCTCCTCAGCAGTCGATCATTTACAACAATCGCGGCGTCTGTTACGCGGAACAAGAAAAGTACCAACAAGCAATCGGTAACTACAGTCGTGCGATCAAGCTGTTTCCAAGATCTGCTGTGGCCTACTCAAACCGCGGAACGGCCTACATGGGAACCAGCCAATTCAATCGAGCCCAGCAGGATTTTGAAAAAGCGATTGAATACGCTCCTCGCCTGACGGACGCCGTTAACGGCTATGCCTGGTTTTTGGCGACATGCCCCTCCGACAAGTATCGAGATGGGGACAAGGCGACCGAATTGGCCAATAGCGCGTGTGAATTAAGTGATTGGAAAGACTGGAGCCACCTCGATACGTTAGCTGCCGCCTATGCCGAAACGGGGGATTTCGAAAAAGCAGTCAACATGGCAGAGCGGGCCGCCAAGCTTGCTCCGGATTCGGTGCAAGACAGCTGTCGAGATCGAATCACACTATATCGCTCAGGTAAACCGCTCCGCAGCAATCAGGGTAAACTCTCGCTAGGCAGTTCTTGATCAGCCCTGCCGCCGTGCCAACCGATTGCAGCTGGACCACACCGTCGGTCCGTCTACCGATGCAGGCAATCAAGGCGTTCCGCCCAGCCGCTTGTTCAGAAGCTCTCGAATACCCGGGTTTCTTTCGTTGGAGTGAACGAGAAATGTTTACTCTGTGAGAAAAATTGATACGGATTGTCAAAAACGATTTGGCGTATCACACCCTCTGAGTGACCTCGTCGCCTCATTTCCAGGATCAGATCGGGCACGGCCGTCGGTTTGGAAGGCCCCCAATCGCCGGCCGAATTCACACACAAACGATCCGGGCCCATCCGCTCGATGATATCCACGGCTCGCGCTGGCGTGCACTTGGTAACCGGATACAGGGTCATGCCGGCCCAATAACCTGCATCAATCACATCCCGAACCGTGTGTTCTTCGACATGATCCACCAGTACTTGGCAGCGTTCCAGTCCGGCATGCCCCGCCAACATGTCAAGAATCATTCGGGTGCCTTGGTACTTGTCGGCCAGGTGGGGCGTATGAATCAAGATCTGTTGTTGGTGGGCTATCGCCAACTCCACGTGTTCCTGGAAAATAATTGACTCGTTTCGGGTATTCTTGTTCAATCCAATTTCACCGATGCCAAGAACGTTAGGGCAATCGAGGAACTCCGGAATAAGTTTCATCACCTCGCGACTCAATTCAACGTTCTCGGCTTCCTTGGCATTGATACACAGCCAAGTGAAATGCTGGATGCCATATTGAGCAGCTCGGGCCGGCTCGACTTCGGTCAATTGCTTGAAATAATCCCGAAAACTCTCGGCACTGCCTCGATCAAACCCAGCCCAAAAGGCGGGTTCGCTCATCGCCACGCACCCCATCCTGGCAAGCGTTTGATAATCGTCCGTCGTGCGGGAAACCATATGAATGTGTGGATCGATGTAATACATATTCGTTTGTCGCGTCAATCAGAAATGGAAATGCTCTTCGACTCGCCCGCGACTCCGGTCCTCAGAGGCGGGTGCCATGATCAGGCCCTGTTTTTCATCTCAAACTCGATCTGCCAGTCATCATGATAATCCCTCGAAAACAGCCGCTGAAACCGCTCAGCGCGATCGGGCTGATTGGACAACAGTAAATCAATGCCCCGAACCAGCAGTTGACGATTGGGATCCATTGATACGTCACCATCCGCACGATCCATCCGGTCCAGGCTGGCAGCAATCTCCAAGATCTTGGCCCGAACCTCCAGGAATTCTCTGTCTAAGACTTGTAATGCATTCATTTCGCCTGATTCTCTCCAAACGTTGTTGACGATGTCGTCATCTCGGTTCTTTTCCAAACAGCCGTCTCTTATATAATATGGTATTCGAGACCATTAACTTCATCTAGGCTTTCAGATGCTGTACACAGCGATAATCTCCCGGGTTGTTTATGGCAGTCTGCTGGGGTTACTGTTTTTGCCAAGTCAACCGAGTGTCAGCGTTGCCCACGAAATTCCGGATAAGTTTGTCGAGCGAAGTTTGTCGATTGTCGTTCGCGACCAGGTGGCATTCCTGACCTATCGTGCCGGCTTGAATATCAAAACCATGAGAACATTGATGCGAGAGTGGGCTTTGCCTGCCGGCCAGTACGCCGAGACCTTGAGTGACGAACAATTATCCAAATATTTTCGCGACGCAGCGTTTGACCAGATTGCTCACGGGCTGAAGGCCTCGCTGGACGGGCAACCTGTCGTGTTACATAAAATAGACTGTGAACCTTCACCGCGTCATCATTTCTCGCTGGTCGCCAAGTACAAGATCGATCTGGGAAAATCTTCGAAACCATTTGAATTTAAAGTGATTGACGAGAATTTCCCCAAACAGCAAGGCGCCATTCGCTGCTCTTTAAAAGCAATGGGAAACGCAATGGTCTTGCAGTCTAACGTTGCCCCGATTATGGTTCGAGCAGAACGCCACGAATTGGAGAATCTTTCGACAAGCCAACGAAAGGCTATCTGCAGCGTCAAGGTAAAACTGGCCTTTAGTCCGGACTAACAACTTCCGTCAAGGCAGCCAATCCTGATCGCATTGACTACCGTAAACGCAGACGATCCCCATGCCGCCTGCTTATTTGAGTTGATTGAGAACTAAACATTCATGCCCAGAACCATAGCAATCGGAGACATTCACGGCTGTGCAGTGGCACTCTCCCGTTTGCTGCAGGAAGTAGCACCACAAAAATCGGATACGATTGTGGGTATCGGCGACTATGTCGATCGCGGCCTGGATTCCAACGGAGTCATTGAAATTCTTATCGGCCTGGTGTCCGAGTGCCATCTGGTTCCACTCATTGGAAACCATGAACTCATGATGTTCACGGGCTTGCGAAACAGGCAAGACCTTGACTTTTGGGTCCAGCATGGCGGCCGTCAAACACTGGCCAGTTATGGTGGCAAAGCGGAAAACATCCCTCAACATCACATGACCTTTCTGAGCCATTGCCTGAAATTCTACGAAACCGACTCGCATCTATTCGTGCACGCGAATTACGTGCCGGAAATTCCGTTGGCGCAGCAGCCAGACCAGATTATTTTTTGGGAACATGTCACCGACCCCATTCCACAACCTCATCGTAGTGGCAAGACAGCGGTGGTAGGCCATACGCCCCAAATGGATGGCGATGTTCGCAATTTTGGCCACCTGCAGATCATTGACACCTTTTGCTACGGCGACGGATGGTTGTCGGCACTGGATGTTGACACGGGTAAGGTATGGCAAACCAACAACCAGGGTGATTTTCGTGAATCGGTGTTGAGCGAACCGGAAATTGTGCCAGAGAATCCACCCACCTCTTGAGGATCAACCGTCGAGTCAATTGCCCGACCGTTGGTATCTTGCCCTGAAAGGGGCGCTTTAGCGAGTTTAACGGTTTGCCATTGTCGGAATTGCATTAGGATAATGGAGCCATGGTTGGTGTAACACCGCATTCTCGCGCGGCTGAATCGTTGCGTGTATTGCCCAAACTGATCATCGATAATCCTGAATTCGTCAAATGTGTCGATTCCCTGCTGGCCGGTGAAGGCGCAACGTTCGATTCAGTTTGGGGTTCGAGCTGCGCGCTACTTACGGCAGCACTGTCACATCGATTTTCCAACCTGTTAGTTGTTTGTCCAGACAGTAAAACACTTGACAATCATCTGGACGACCTTGAAACGTTTCTGGATTTTCCAGCCCAGCGGTTCCCAACCTTCGTTTCCAGCACGGGCCCGACCCTGAATGTTGATCAGGATTATGGTGAGCGATTACGCATGATCAAGGACTGCTTTGCAGGCGATCTGCCGAAAGTAATCGTCGCTTCCGTGCAAAGTCTTTTACAAAGCGTTCCGTCACAATCATCGATTCATGACCATACGCGGATCGTCAAACGTGGCGACGCAATCGACCTGGAGAACTTTCATCAATGGCTGCAAGGACATGGTTTCCATCAAACGAGTGCAGTAGAACTTCCAGGTGAGTACTCAGTGCGGGGTGGAATCATCGACATTTTCGTCCCGGATTGGCAGTATCCGGTCCGCCTGGAAATGTTTGATAACGAAGTCGAGTCATTGAGAAATTTCTCGACAGGTTCGCAACTCAGTAGCGCCGAGATGGAACAAATAGAGATCACGGTCCTATCGCCGGATTACAAGGACACGGCGCATTTAATGGATTTCTTGCCCGCAGAAACGTTGGTTGTCCTACTGGAACCCGTCGATCTGCGAAATAATGCGGAGTCTTTTATCGAGAGGTCGGAGACTCCATCCGATCTGTTCAGCTGGACGGAAGTGCAAACGAGATGGGCGAAGCATCCCGTCGCGACCGCCAGTCGTTTATCCGTTGGACATATCGGTCAGCAATGGAAAATGCCAACCGAGTCGATCGAACAATTCAGTGGTGATATTAGTGAAATCCGAATGCAAGTCGACCGGTTTTCCGGGGAGGGACAGTTCTTTGCTGTTGCCCGCGTCGAAGGCGAGATCGCGCGAGTAAAAGAAATTCTTTCCACCAGCAAAACAGCTGCGGACGGTCGTCTTAACTTGTCCACCGGTTGTATTCATGAGGGGTTTCGCCTTTACCGACCTGACATGATCGTTGTCGGTTGCGACCAGCTGTTTCACCGAACAGATGTACGTCGCACGCGCAGTCGCCATCGGCGACTGGGCAAGGCGATTGACAGTTTCATGGACCTGAGACCTAGCGACCTCGTTGTCCATCTCTCGCACGGAATTGCTCGTTTCCGCGGTCTGAAAATGTTGGACAAAGACGGTCAAACGACCGAACACCTGGAATTGGAGTTTCACGGCGGCACCAAGATTTACGTTCCCGCCTCCAAGATAGACTTGGTGCAAAAATATATTGGCGGCACCAAGACCACTCCCACCTTGGCCCGGATTGGTGGGAAATCGTGGGTTCGACAGCGACAGGCCGCCGAGGTTGCGGTTGCCGACTTGGCCAGCGAAATGATTGAACTGCAGGCGGCTCGCAGTAGCCGACCAGGCATTGCCTTCCAGGTCGACACCCAATGGCAAAGTGAATTTGAACAGTCGTTTCCCTACCGTGAAACAGAAGATCAAGTTTCAGCGATCGCATCGATCAAGCAGGATATGGAGCGCCCCAGGCCGATGGATCGATTGTTGTGTGGCGACGTCGGTTACGGCAAAACCGAAGTGGCCATGAGAGCCGCCTTCAAAGCGGTGGAAAACGGCTATCAGGCGGCTGTCCTGGTACCGACCACCATCCTGGCGGAACAACATTTCCGTACGTTTACCGAACGGATGGGTGAATTCCCGTTAGACATTTGCAAACTCAGCCGATTTTGCTCCCCGCGAGAACTTCGCGAAACGGTGGAAAAATTGAAATTGGGCCAGATTGATATTGCCATCGGTACGCATCGCCTCGTCTCCAAAGATGTCGATTTTTACAATCTCGGCCTGGTCATTATCGATGAAGAACAACGATTTGGCGTGGCTCACAAAGAGCGTCTGAAATCATTACGCAGGTCGGTTGATGTGCTAACCATGTCCGCCACTCCGATTCCGCGGACCTTGCACATGTCATTGGTGGGAGTCCGTGACATTTCCAACCTGGAAACGCCTCCCGATGATCGCATTGCCGTTGAAACCCGCGTTACTCGCTTTGACCCGGAGCTGATTCGCACCGCGGTCCTCCGCGAATTGAATCGAGGCGGACAAATTTTCTTCGTCCACAATCGGGTCAGTGATATACAGAACATCAAACGGCAATTGGAAAACATTGTTCCCGAGGCATCCTTTTGCGTAGCCCATGGCCAAATGCACGAGGTCGATCTGGAACGTGTCATGGGAGATTTCATTAATGGCCGCTTTGACATTCTGCTGGCAACCACCATCATTGAAAGTGGATTGGACATCCCGAATGCCAACACGATTTTCATTGACGGCGCCGATCATTTTGGTTTGAGCGACCTGCATCAACTAAGGGGCCGGGTGGGTCGGTACAAGAATCGAGCCTACTGCTACCTGCTACTTGACCCGCATAAACACGTAACACCCGTCGCCGCCAAACGGCTACAGGCGATTGAGACCTTTAGTGAAATGGGGGCCGGCTTTGCCATTTCGATGCGCGATCTCGAAATCCGAGGTGCCGGCAACTTGTTGGGGACCGAACAAAGCGGGCATA
>JABACA010000133.1:12000-12394 GCA_014237975.1 Mariniblastus sp.
CGGTCGGTTACGAGCTTTATTGCCAGTTGCTGGAAGCGGCCGTTCGGCAACTCAAAAAAGAACCTGCCAAGATCTCGCTGGATGTGGATATCGACCTGCCCCTGGAGGCTTTTATTCCCAGCGAGTATGTTCCCGATGGTCGCCAAAAAATCGACCTCTATCGTCGGTTGACGAGGCTGGAAAAATTCGATCAAGTTCAGGAGTTTCGCGTTGAGCTGGAGGACCGTTTTGGCGAAATCCCTCAGCCGACCAGGCGCCTATTGAAGCTTAGCGAAATTAAACTCGAAGCAGCCGTGTGGCAAATTCAGGCGATCTTTCTGCACGACAAGTACCTCGGTTTTCGGTATGAAAACATTAACCGCATCAAGCAGCTAGCAAAGCTAAAGAAAGGAAT
>JABACA010000134.1 GCA_014237975.1 Mariniblastus sp.
AAATTTAAAGACAGGAAAGCGGGAACGTTGACACGGTTTGAAATTTACCGCGGTTAGCTTGTCGACTGAAACGATCCCTCAGACTCTCAGGGATTCAACCAACGGCATGCGCGCTATCAGTCTGCTTGCCCCCCAGGCCGCCACCAGGCCGACGACCAGGATCGCGGTAAACATCACGGAAAGTTCCCACCAGGGAACGGCCGCTCCCCACACCCAATAATGCGGCAAGGTCGTAACCAGGGCCGAACCAACCCCAATCGCCAGCCCCATCAACAACAACCAGGCATTCTCGATCAATATCATCCGGCCGAGCTGGCCCCGGCTAAAACCGACGGCCTGCATCAGGCCCAACTCGGCGCGTCGTTCCAACACGGATCGTATTTGCACTGCCGCCAATCCGAATGTACCCAGCAACAACCCCAAAGCTCCCAAGGTCTGAAAGGTATTGATATAGGTATTCTGAACCTGCATGAAATCCATCAGCATGCGCGGCGCCGATTGGGCGTCAAAACCAACATCACTCAGACTCGTTTCCAGCGCCTCTTCAATCGGCAACAGCGGGATCGGCTGGGGAGCGTCCGCGGTCGAGCCAACCGGCCCCTCGTTGATCAGGAAATAACGATACCCACCCAGGCTGGGAAAGGCCCGCACAAAGTTCTCTTCGGCAACCATCAAATTACCTTGCAGTACCGAATTCGACAAAAAACCGACCACCCGAAACTTGACCGTTTCGCCCGTATCGTAGTCGACGGTGTAGGTGCCTCCAGGCGCCAAAATTTTAAGGCTGTAGTTCGCCGTGTTTTTGTCAATCACGACGGGAATGGCACCATCTTCCAACGGACGCTTTAACAATTGCCAGGGGTTCGCTTTTTCGGCCGGCGTGTCGGCCAGGCTGGCCGCCCACATGAACGACTCGTGGGATGGATCCTGGAACCGTGAAATCAGGGCGTCTGGTATTCCCAGAACCTGCGGCTGGGTCGACTGGTACAGGTTATTGCAACTGGCATCTTCGCCCGACTTGTAGCGGAGTGAATAGATTTCACTCCCCGGGCGAACCGCCAAATCACCCAGCACGTCGTTCAGCCCTTGACGCGTATTCAGATCGGCAAACACCGGCTCGTTACTTTGGCCGACAAAAGTAAACCCGGCCGTGCCCTGTTCGGTGGGTGACAGGCGGAATGAACTGACGGCCATGATCAGGAAACTGGCCACGGCAACAATTCCGATCGTCAACGTGCTGCGCAACGGGGCCCGTCGCGCACTCAACACGGCCAACGAGGCAAGGTTCAAGGTGTGGCCCATCGGCCGCGCCCATTTAAGTCGGTTGCGGGTCACGATCAGGCAGGCCGCCAGGACCAGGAATCCTGCTGCCATGAAAGCGCCCGCCTGCGGCTCACCACCCAGCCGGGTTGCCAGGATGGCCAACCCGATTGCGGCGATCAGGAAAATGACTGCCATCCCCATGGCAACTCGACCGGCACGCCCTTGCGCCTGTCCCGCCGACTCGATCCCGGCCCCACTGAGAAGTCTGCGGGCTGGCAAACGGCCGGCGACCCGAATCGACCAAAAAATCGTCAAGACACAAATCAAAATCCCAACCCCCATTCCTACGACCAGGGACCAGGGCGTCACGTACAGATTCAAGAAAGGTCGCGAAATGGCACCGATCCACCAGGTTTTCAAACCATAAACCACGACCCAGGCATATCCCAATCCGAAGCAGGTTCCCAGCAGCGCACCCAGCACGGCCACCATCACCATCTCGGCGAGCCAGACTCGCATCACCTGGCGGGTGGTAAACCCCGCGGCCAACAGCAGGCCAATTTCGCTACTCCGTTGTGTCAACGCCAATCGAAACAACAATGAAACCAGTATCAAGGCGGAGCCAATAACAAACATGCTGAGTGCCAAAAACAGAATGTCGAAGGGAGTCGATCCACTGGATGCCTGCAATCCGTTACGCTTGATCGAGACCAATTCAAGGCCGACTGATTTCTTGTCATCCATTAACTGATCGCGAATCAGCCGGGAAAGTTGTTCACGGGAGGCATCGCTGACCGGAATTCGAATCGAGGTCGTCTCTCCAAAACGACTACCCCACAACTTGCGACCGAGTTCCAAATTGACGAATGCCTTGGGTGTCGTCCGGTAAAACGTCCAGTAGTCATCATCCTCGGGTCGTATCCGGTCGGCCGTATTAAAAGGCAAATCCCACTTCTCGATCGACTCGGCATCCGTCACTCCGGCCACCTGAGGTGTTAAGTCCGGGTCGTTGGCCATCGTCGGACGACGGTCGTAAACCGCCGGCACCGCATCTGCTCTTCGTCGATACCGGGGTGGTTGGGACGGTTCGGTCAGTTTGGCAATCGCCGACAGTTTAAGTTCGATGCTTCGTTCAACTTCATTGCCATGGGTTGTCTCTGGTTCGTAATAGGTCAGACGAATCCGGTCACCTACTTGCGCTTGCAAGTCGTCGGCCGCCCACTGGTTGAGGATGATTTCATCCGAACGCGGCGCTGCAATCGGATTGCCCTCGACCGTTTCCAGGTGAAACGAACCGTCAAAATCGATCGCCGATACCATCGAGAACGGGATTCCCTCGCTTTGGTCTGACAAAGCAATATCATTGGCCAGGTAAGTAAACACCGGTTGGGCCGCCTGGTTCACCTGCAGGACGGACTCTGTCACTTCGCTCGGCAACACCATTCGATCGGAAGAGAGCGAAACGTAATCGTAAACCGTTTCGCTTTCACCCTCCGGTCCAAATACCAATTGAGCGGATTTCAATTGCAATCCAAGATCAGCCAGTGCAGGTCGCAGCGCCGATTGCAGGGCATCCGTGACAGCCGGGCCAGGCGGACGCTGCAGGTCCTTGGAAGCAATCAACAAGGTGTTGCATTGCGCCGCATCTGCCTTGTGACTCAATACGCCTCGCGATAATTCATTGGCAATCAGATCGATCGGCAGGTAGATGTTGGCCGGGTTGGCCTGGGACGGATGGAGCCCAAAGCGTCCCAGGCTCCTGGTCGGAACAATGGCGGTGACCTTCAGGTCGACCAAACTGGCAACCAGATCCGTTTTTCTACCCAACGTACTGTCGGCCGGCAGTTGGGACGGTTTGGGAATCCTCACCGTTACCTTCGCCGTTTGGTTGTCCACATCCTGTTGTGTGATACCCAAATTTTTGGCCAGCGTGGCATTGATGGCCACCTGGCGACCCGCCAAGGCAGTCGCCGGTGCAATCGACGGATCCCCCAGTTGCCAGAATTCGGGAACCATGCCGATCACCATGACCCGGGTCGACCGGAACGTGGTTCTGTCGCGCTTCGATTCAACCGAGCCGTTGGGAAACAGGATGGCCGGCAGGGCCGTTTGATAATTTTCTTTGAACAGATCCGTTTCAGAGATTTCATGGGCCAACGCCTGTCTGAAAAAGCCATCTGAGACCAGCATTTCATCGATATGGCCCAAACGCTCCAACGTCAACTCGCGCAAACTGCCCCGCATACTGTCACCGACAATCAGCGCACCGGTCAGGACGGCTGTGGCAATGGCTACGCCGATGGCAATCACGGCGTCTGACCGCCAATAATAGCGCATGCTGCTAAACGCGATTTGCATCATCGACATCAATCGGATTCCTGAGTTACAAATTTGCCGTTTTCTATGGTAACCCGGACGTCAAAATTCTGGGCAAGCCGATCACTATGGGTCACGCAGATCAGGATGTTGTCACCCGTTTTCTGTAAATCCAGCAGTAACTGGCCAATGACCTCGGCGTTTTTCTGATCCAAACTTCCGGTTGGCTCGTCGGCCAGTATTAAAACTGGCTCCATCAGCAGTGCACGGGCAACCGCCACCCGCTGCCGTTCTCCACCGGACATGGCTGCTGGACGATGATCCAAACGATCTGCCAGGTCCACACGGGCCAACAACTGTTTCGCCCTGTCTCGCATCTCCTCGGTAATGCGTCCGGTTGCCACGGCCGGCACCAGCACATTTTCCAGAGCGGACAATTGAGGCAGGAGATGATGCTCCTGGAAAACAAAGCCGATATTCTCATTGCGAAATTGGGCCAGTTGCGGATTGGAAAAACGGCCCGGATCGGTGCCGTCTAACAACAGTTGGCCGGAGGACGCCTGGTCCAGCGTTCCCGCGATATGCAGAAACGTACTTTTTCCCGATCCACTGGGACCGACAACGGCGAGGCTTTGACCACGATCGAGTTCTACCGAAACACCATCCAGGATCCTCAACGGACCGATCGGGGTTTGAAACTCCTTAACGATATCCTTCGCCAGAAAATCTGCCACGATTCATTCGCTTTTCGTTGCCGCAAATCGGAAATCACGAAAACCAGTACACTAGCCTTGGCGGCGGTCAGCTCGGTGGTTTTCAATCAACGCAAGACAGCCCAGGCCGTAAAACGTATATTCGACATCATGAGCTTCATCCCAGACTGCTGCCTGGAATCCGCCCTCACTTAATTGTAACGAGTTTACAAATTGCTGGAACAAATCGACATCAATTTCCTCAAATGCATTGATGTCCTGCAATGTCAGGCCACCCGTGAAGGAACTGAGCATATCGGCAATCGGGATTCGGGTATTGGCACGCAACCCGCCTTCATCGGTTTGCATTTCACACAAAAAATCGATGGTCTGCTCCTGGATTTCTTCCTCAATCGAATCCATCATCCGTAAACAGGCAAACGCCGCCGCCGTCGGATTGGTACCTGCCCGTTTACTGGCCCGGATCTCCCGCCAGCCACCATCCTCCGCTTGTTGGCTGGACAAGAACCTGACAATTGACTGCGGATCGGGAATCGGTTGATCGATCAACTGCAGAACCAACATGACCAGGAACGTGTGATACGTGCTGCCAGCGTGACCTTCGGGTGCCTTGGCATACCCGCCATCGTCTCGTTTTAATTGCCCCAGGAACTCGGCAACCTGACCACGCCAGGCCGGATCCGATTCAGAGAAAATGTCGATGCCGGCCGAAATCTGCAACAAGCTGGAGGCATAAAACAGTGAGAAAAAATCGACAATCGTCTGCCGCGAGCCGAGCTGACTCCTCAGGAAGCCGGCAGCCCTTTCGGCTGGTTCTCCGTACAGCCCTCCCAGGACCGACAGTCCACGCAGCCCGAACGCGGTATAGTACAAGTCACTTTCTTCACCCATCCGTCCTCGAAACCCGCCATCCGAAGATTGGGCCAACAACAAGTAATTCGAGTGACGTTCCCGCAATTCGGCCGGCAACAGACTGACTCCGGTGGCAAGTCGTACGGTCAGGTCCTGCAAGTATGTCGACATTCGCAGATTCCTGGCTCAAGCCGGGGTGTCGGTAAGATAGGGCTTGAGGGCATCAACAAATAAATCCGGAATCGGCACGGCCACCGGGCGGCTACCAGACATTTCACAACAGGCGGCTGTTATCACACCCTCGGCTACCGCCCGACCCTCGCAACTGAACTTGAACTGATAAGTGATGCTGCGGGCTCCAATTCGCTGAACCACAATTTCAATATCCACCAACTGTTCGAATTTAATCGGGCTACGATAGTCACATTCTGCGTGCACCCGCGGAAAACTGATTTGCTGATCACCCACGTCCAGAATCACACCTAAACCGACCGTCCGCAGCAGCTCGTGCTCGGCCTGCTCCATATAAGCAAAAAAGACCGAGAAATGAACGATGCCGGCAGCATCCGTATCGCGGAATTCAACGCGTCGCTCTGTCTTAAATACCTGGCTCATCTCTTTTGTTTCCGGCCAAAAAAAAAGCCTGCGTAAGGCAGACTGTTGGAATCGGGCTGAGCACAACGATTAACCCATGGCCCAGTATCAGCGTGAGTCGTATTGCGTACTAGTCACCTTTGAAAGGCAGCAATCCCATGAATCGCGCTCGTTTAACGGCCTGGGTCACAGCATGCTGGCTGACCGAAGAACAACCCGTTTTTCGTCGACCAACAATCTTGCCGTGACGGTTGATTAGTTTTTTCAACAACTCGACGTCTTTATAATCCACGTACATCGGACGAGGACGGTGGCCATCCACCCACAACGGATCCTTTTTATTGGTCCGTGTTTTCAACTTCGACTTGCGCCGGCTTTTGGAACCGCGTGATGGTCGCATAACTCGTTTGCCTACCTTTTATCTTCTTTTCGTTCGTACTGAGCGCACAATTTTTCCTGTACCCGCTCAGCGCAGACGCGTCATTATGCAAAATCACCGACGAATCGCAAGGCATGAATTGCCGTATTTCAAGCAAATTCAACCAACTCGCTGCCCATTTGACCGGCAAACCGACCGCATCCCGTCCCCGTGCGGCCCGACGGTAAAACGGCTTTCCAAGCGGCCGGGGCCATGAATCGGCTCGATTGGCCAAACACGTCCCGATCCGCCCCGCGGACCGAGTGAAATCGGGTTAGGATTAGTGGTAACATAACGGCACACATGCCCCCAACCCAAGAGCCTTCGGAGGCGATGACCCGTTGGCCCTGGATGGGGCAAGGTTGTATTTTCCACACCGTAACCGTAACTAGGTCAACTCAAAACTCAACGTCAAACCGAGAACCCAATGAAAACCAATGTCCTCCCTTCGGTGATTGTCACGATGATCCTCGTGATCACAATTCCACCCTGGTCACCCGCTGCTGCCCAGGATTCAACCAAAACTGCCCAACCGGTTGAACAGCAGTCTGACGGCGAGTGGATCCAGCTGTTCAACGGAAAAGACATGTCGGGATGGAAGCCGAAAATCCGCGGTAGCGAGTTTGGTGAAAACTGGGGCAATACGTTTCGCGTTGAAGATGGCTTGCTCAAAGTGCGCTACGATCAGTACGACCAGTTTGATGAACGATTTGGTCATCTCTTTTATAAAGATAATTTCTCCAATTACGTTTTGCGCCTGGAATACCGGTTTGTCGGTGACCAGGTAAAAGGCGGACCCGGCTGGGCTCGACGAAACAGCGGCGCCATGCTGCATGGACAGGATCCGGCAACGATGACCAAGGACCAGAAATTTCCGGTTTCCATCGAAGTCCAGTTGCTGGGTGGTGCCGGTACTGAAAAACGGCCAACTCTGAATCTATGCACACCCGGAACCAATGTCGTCATGGACAACAAGCTGGTCAAGCGGCACTGTACCTCTTCATCATCCAAAACCTATGCCGGTGACCAGTGGGTCACTTGTGAAATTGAAGTACGGGGCAATCAGGTCATTCGCCACAAGATGGATGGTCAGGTGGTGCTGGAATATAACCAACCGCAATTGGATGAACGAGATGGTGAAGCGAAAGCGTTAATCGTCGATGGCAATTTGATGCTGGATGGCGGGAGCATTTCGCTTCAGTCGGAAAGCCATCCTTGCGATTTTCGCAAAGTGGAAATCAAGATTCTGGACGATTAACAAATTGCCAGTCAACCGTGATGGGCATTCGGCGAGAAAATCACCGGCACGGTCATGAAGATGACCGTGCCTGACCGTTTTACGTGAATCCCAAATTGACAGTGGAATAACATGATGCCTGATTCGGACGGAGCCGAAATTCGAACGGGATCGGCCCCTGAACGGTCGCCGCGCGAGGAGGTCTATAACTCCCTGACGCACTTTTTTGGCTTTGGACTGAGCATCGCGGGAGCCATTGCCTTGTTGCCGATTGCCATCTCGCATGGTCAACCCCGCATGGTGTTCGCCTGCTTTATCTATAGCTTTGCATTAATGGCTGTTTTCCTGTCGAGTGCCCTGTCCCATATGTTTTCGGCTTCCAGCAAACGGCTGTTTTTTCGCAGCCTGGACCAGTCGTTCATTTATGTTTTGATCGTCGCATCCTGGACTCCCTTTTCCATCGCATTTCTTTCAACGGCCTGGTGGAATGGTATTTTGGTACTGATGTGGTTGATTGCAGTGATCGGTTTTACTTCCAAGATTTTCTTAGGGCATCGGGTAGATCGAGTTTCTATCTGGATTTACCTCGCCTTGGGATGGACGCCTGGGTTGGGAGGCATGTTGGTAACACCGTTGCTTCCCAAGTTCGTCCTCGGATGGATCATGGCTGGAGGAGCCTTCTACACTCTGGGAACTTTATTCCTGTTTGCCGACAGGAAGTCTATCTGGTTTCACCCGATTTGGCATCTGTCTGTCCTCGCCGGCGCCGCGACGCACTACTTCGCCATTCTGTGGTACGTCGTCTAGGTCGAGCGGGACTGCAACGCCACCCTGCCAGCAGCCCGTTCAGCAAAAGAATTAAGCAGTCCCGCCAGCGTGATGGATCAAGTCTCGTGATGATGGAAAAATTTCACAATGGTTTCCTTGGGAGGTGCGGCCGTCAACAGACTTGCCACGATGACCGACACCGAGCTGGCTGTCAGAATGGCCACCACTGGCAAGACGGGCCATTCGGGTCCAAATGGCAACAAGGCATACCCCTTGTTGTCTCCAAAGCCGGAATCAGCAAAGTAATAAGTCCACAATACCATGGTCGTAATGACGGCTGAGATGGCACCGTAAGCAGTCAATCTGCGCCAGTAAATGGCTGCAAACACAACGGGAAACAGCCCGGTAAAACCGGTAAATGACCATAGCCCCAAATCAAACACGGCTCTCGGGAACAGGCTGAGAAAATACACGACCACCACGATCAGCAAGATAAAACCGCGGGCCAACAATACTTTGTTTCGGTCGGACAAAGGTTTACTTGCTACATTGCCGACAACATCCTCGGTGAAAATGGTACCGAGACACAAGAACTGACTATCCAGCGATGACATGATGGCCGCCAAAATCCCGGCGCCCAGTAATCCACCCAGAAACTCTCCTGCATGCATCTTGACCAACAACGGCAGCAGGAGATTCTCTTTGGTTCCTGGTTCAATCCCGGAAATCGAAGTGCTGGCCCAGATGCCTATCAGAACACAGGGGACCCACACAATCATGATGAATATCGGATGCAGGACAATCGGCCAACGGAACGAACCTGCATCTCGGGCTGTCAACCAATGTTGAAATACATGTGGAAACATTCCAACCGATAAAGGGATCAACAGAAACGAAAAGAATGTCGAATACGGTATCTTGGCTCGGGTCAGGTTATCCTCGGGAACCACCGATGAAATTTGTTTCATATTCTCCAGCAAACTGTCCGTTCCACCTATCGAGTTGGCGATCGTCACAAACGTGACGATTCCCAACACCATGAAAATGACCGTTTGCGCGGCATTCGCCCAAGCCGTACCGCGCATTCCTCCAAGAAAAACATAGGAGAGCACAACCAGGCATATCACACCCGAAGCAAGTGAATTCGGTACACCATGATCGGCTGCTTCGAACCAGCCGTATGGCTCGAATGTGCCGGCCGTGATCCCGTTGATGACCGCCCCGGCAGCGACAACGCCCAGTAACAGATAGGAAACCACCAAAACGACCAGGATTGGAAACAACAGGTAACCGATGAAATGATTATCGAGCCGCTCACGAAAAAACTGGATCTGGGTGCGATATCCGTTTTTGCGCCCGATTGCCCAAAGACGCAGGCCAATCAGAAAAAAGCACAACGAATGCACAATCCCGCCAGCCGAAGCCAACAGACCGTAAACTCCCGCGCCCAACGTATAAGCGCGGCCGGTCGAGCCAACCAGGGCAAAGGCCGTCATGGTTGTCCCGAACAGCGACATCAACAACAGGAACGGTCCAATCGAATGACTGGCCAGCATGTAATCGTGGGAGGTCCCCGTGAATAGCCGGTTCGCCAGGAATCCCAACAGGACCAACAGGCCAAGGTACGTCAGAATGATGGACAGTTGGATCATGACGTCTCACCATGAGAGTCATCATCTAAATCGGAAAACAAACGGGTCGGCCAACAGAACTTGACCGCTACCAACCAAACAGCCGCAGCGGCTAATGAAATGACACAATGATAAGCGATCGAGTAAGGCAAGAACCCGAAAACCAGTTCGTCGTTGTACCAATTCCAGTAATCCTGGTGCATGATCAACAGAATCAGTACCATGAGTCCAACGAAATATTTCATATCGATATGCCTGCATCTGGTATTGCGAATCATGATCAGTTTAGACTCCGTTTGGATTTACAACCAGTAATCTCAACGAACCGATTTCAGTACCCATAGGGCGAACCGGCATGGATAATCAAGCCCTTTGACTACGGGCGCACCTAGTTATTGGATTTCCACCGTGTTATGATTTGAATCGTGCTGTCAGTTTGGGAATTGCAAAACGTCTGCCCCCAAGGCACAGCTCTTGTCGGCGCTCCAGTGAGAAAAAAAATGCACTTAAAGCAAGTTTTTGGTTTTTGCCTGATTACCATCACCTCCGTGGTGTTGTGCGGTTGCAACGGCAGTGGGGAAAACGGGACAACTGCCGAGCGAAAGTTCATCAACCTGGGTACGGCCCCAACCGGCGGCGCGTTTCACCCGGTCGGTTGCGCGGCGGCCAACGTGGTAACCGAGAACAAGGGTGATTTGAACTGGGTTGTTACGCCCCAGGGAACCAAGGGAACGCAGGAGAATATCCGTCGGCTGGAATCGGACGAGTTGCAATTTGCCATGGCCAACGCAGCCATTTCTTACTTCGCCGTTAACGGCGAAGGGGCCTGGGAAAAACCACACCAGATCCGCGCCGTCGCAACCATTGCGCCCAACATTGGTATTTTCGTCACGACCAAATCGAGCGGCATCAACAAAATTTCCGACCTGAAAGGCAAACGAGTGGTACTGGGTCCATCGGGAGCCGGTTTCGACTACTTTCTAAAACCGCTGTTGCAAGCTCATGGCGTGACCTATGACGATCTAACGCCTCTTAATGGAAACTATATTGACGCGGGCGATATGCTGGCCGACGGCAAAGCGGATGCAGCTTTCATGGGTGGAGCGATCCCGATTCCTGCCGTCGTCCAACTTTGTTCAACCCAGGACGTCGGTTTTTTACCGTTTGATGAAGCGGTTGTTGAAAAACTGAAAGATTACCCGTTTTACTCGGTTGTTAAAGATATACCGGCCGACACCTATTCCGATCTGGATCAGGATTTGAAAGCAATCAACGTGGGAAACATGCAATTGATTACCCATGCCAATGTGGATGAGGATGTCGTTTATCATTTTACGAAAATCATGTACGAGAACCGGGATAAAATGGCCGAGCGTCATCCGGCCGCCAAGGCCATCAATCCCAAGAATGCGGTTCGCGACACGGGCACACCTTTTCACCCTGGTGCCATCAAGTATTACAAGGAGGCAGGCATCTGGCCAACCGAATGACGGGCCAGGTGATTTTGCAGGTTGGCTTCGCGAGCCCTGCGAACCTAGACAGTCGATGTTGGACTTGTAGAGTAGATACCAGTAAAAACAGAGGTTGCACAATGGAAAGCCTCCCCCGTGTGCCAAATTCGACAGGCATCACGGACGGGTGTTTTGGGAAGGTCTTCGCCAAGCTCCTTCGACAAGCCGAATAAAGGGGTGAGGACGGAAAGTATGTACGAGGCAGTAAATCGTCGGCTGGACCTTTCAACCCAAGGGTTGCCGGAGTCATTTTATTAAGGAGTGCCACGTGAAGCCGATTGATTTATCCCGCCGTGAACTGATGGTTGCCGCCGGCGGTATCGCTATTACGGGTCTTGCCTGGCCCATCGGTGCTTTGGGCCAGGAGCCGGATCCATTGGGAAAAGACCTGATTTTCCGGACGACCGATCCCCGCAACGCCGAGCCCGAGCTGGCCAAGCTGGTGCAATCCTGGATCACTCCAGTCAAACACTTTTACGTCAGATCTCACGCTCCCAATCCTGACATCGATGTCAATCAATACACCCTGACCCTGGAGGGGCGGGTTCGAACCCCCCTCACGCTGACACTGAAGGACCTCGGTCGACTGCCCCGTCATACCGTGACGGCGACGCTGACTTGCGCTGGAAATCGGCGGGCCGAGTTTAACCAGGAAGGAAAGGTGGGGGGCGTGCAATGGGAGGCCGGCGCGATCGGCAACGCTCGTTGGTCAGGCATCGCACTGGCCGATGTATTGAAACAAGCAGGAGTTTTGGAAGACGC
>JABACA010000135.1 GCA_014237975.1 Mariniblastus sp.
CTCACCGCCACCACTGTCATCGCCGCCGCCGCCCATCAACGGTAACAGTCGCATCACGTCCTTGAACGGGATGCTCTTGAGGTAACTACGGCGCGACTTCTTGAAGAACAGCGTCGTCTGGCCGTCGGTCGAGGGCAGCACGTGAAAGCACTCCCATCGTTCCTTGCCCAGTTCATTCAGGGTGACTTCCATCTCGGCGGTCGGCTGGGTCAGATCGAGCGTGACCACCTTGTAGTGCCAGGCGCCCATGTTCTGGATATCCTCGGACAACCACTCCTGGGTCGAATTGGCGGTAGTCAGCCCCTGCTCTTTCAAGTACTGGAACGTATCGGTGGCCCATTCACCCGTGTTGTCGGCTGCCTGGGAGGTCGATTCGGAAACATCCTGCATCCGCTCCGACAGCCACTCACTGGCCACCCCGGCCTGTGACGAACCGGATTGCTTGGCCCGATCGAGAATCTGAGCGGCACGGTCGAGGATGGAGGCATCGTCTTGGCTGCCTTCATCGGTCGCCTGATGCTCCTCCGTTTCAGCCGGTTCCTGAGTTACCTTCACGGCCGTTCCCTGAGAATCCAGGTCGGGGGAACTGCATCCAGCCAATAGACAGAGACACGTAGTAACGTAAGCCGACGTCATTTTCCACCACATAGACGCACCTTTCTCAAACAGGTTTTTTGAAACGAAACAGACTGCAAATAATCACACCGGCACAAACGGCCAGGAACATAATGACCATCGTCCACAGGACCGGGCCAGGATTTTGCAAGTCTCCCCGTCCAAATTGAACACTCATTCGAAACAACCCGATCATCAACCACATGACGGAACTGGCCATCAACATCAGCATGGCCGACAGCCAATTCAGTGAATCGGCCCGACGCTCACCGGTCAACCAATATTCCCGGTTCGGTAAATTGACCAGGGAAACGGGGATGTATCGAATCCCGACCGACAGCCCGACAAAAACCAACAGCGCCCCAAGTTGGCTGAAGATAAAGATCCACAGGAACTCGGATGACGAAACGACGTCGTCCGGCACCATGTTCTCGTCAAAATGAATCGGTATTTCGGCTGGCAGTGTCGGTATCCACGAGACATAAAGCCCGATCGCCGCAATGATGGTGACGATCAAGAACACCAGGTTGGCGTTGAACCAAATCACTTACCGACTCCTGCAGAAGTTGCTGTACGGCCGAACAACGACGGGCGTTTCAACCCGTTACACTATAGGTAATTCGTCCAGGCCATTCCAACCTTGCCGAAAAAATGACGTATTTTGTAGCCAATGGACCCATGTTCCGTCGGACAAGATTCCTGCTGGCAACGCAACGGCGTGAATCAGGATTTCAGACTGTAAAGGACATCGTCGACACTCTGCTTGGCGTCACCAAACAACATGTCGGTGTTCTCTTTATAGAACAGTGGATTGTCGACGCCCGAGTAACCAGTTCCCATCGAACGTTTCAAGACAATCACATTCTTCGCTTTCCAACATTCCAGCACGGGCATCCCGTAAATGGGACTGGACGGATCGTCCAACGCACCCGGGTTGACGATATCGTTGGCGCCAATCACCAGAACCACATCGGTTTCCGGGAAATCCTGGTTGATTTCATCCATTTCCAGGACAATGTCATATGGCACGCGGGCCTCGGCCAACAAAACGTTCATATGCCCTGGCAACCGACCGGCCACTGGATGAATGGCAAACCGTGTGCGGCAACCTCGTTTCTTGAGTAACTCAGTCATTTCCAGGATCGGATGCTGGGCCTGGGCCACTGCCATCCCGTAACCAGGAATCACGATCACTTCTTTTGCGTCTTTTAACAGGTCAGCCGCTTCGGCCGCTTCAATCGAAGTATAAGTAAGCTCTTCGCCAGGCTGATCACTTGCCTTCTTAACGGGTCCAGTCCCAAATCCTCCGGCAATCACACTTATAAAAGAACGATTCATGGCATGGCACATGATGTAACTTAAAATCGCACCACTACTTCCAACCAATGCTCCAGTAATAATTAACAGGTCGTTGGGCAACATAAAACCGGTTGCGGCAGCTGCCCATCCGGAATAACTATTCAACATCGAAACAACCACCGGCATATCGGCACCGCCGATCGCCATCACCATATGTATCCCAAAGACAAACGAGATAGTCATCACCAACAGCAACGGCAACAAGCCGAGAAAAACGGATTCAACCTGAACAAACCAGATCGACAAACCGACACAGGCAAGAATCATCAATAGATTGAGAAAATGCCTGGCCGGCAACATCAAAGGCTTGCTATCTACCTTGCCATCCAACTTACCCCAAGCAATCACTGACCCCGTGAATGTCAGTCCGCCAATAAAAACGCCAAGGATAATTTCAATTTTCTGGATCAGGTCATGATGAACCTCCAACCCAGATTCACCCTCGACCAAATGGCCAATCGGCCACAAATAAACACTCAAACCGACCAGAACCGCAGCCAGCCCCACAAAACTGTGCAGTATGGCTACGAGTTGGGGCATCGCAGTCATCTCGACCCGTTTGGCCAAAATACTACCAATCAATCCCCCAATGCCAATGGCCAGGATCAACAAAACGGAAACCGCCGCGGTGATCGCCTCAATCTGAAACAGCGCTGCGATGATGGCCAGTGAGATCCCAATGATCCCCAATATATTGCCGCGCCGTGCCGTCTCATGCTGGCTCAGCCCGCCGAGGCTCAGAATAAAACAGATGCCGGCTATCAACCAGGCTACCAAGGGAATGTTTGCCATAGTCTCTAATCCTGTTTCCTAAACATTCCCAACATACGGTGGGTCACCAGAAAGCCGCCCGCCACGTTGATCATCGCAATTAAAACAGCTAATCCTGCCAATAACGTCGCCGTTACAGAAGAAAACGTGGTTGCCGTTGAACCAGCCATTTGCAACATGCCGCCAATAATAATGATCCCACTGATCGCATTGGTGACACTCATCAAAGGAGTATGCAGTGCCGGTGTGACATTCCAAACCACTTGCCAGCCAATGAAACAGGCCAAAACGAAGACGGTAAAGTGTTGTATAAAATCAGACGGCGCATATTGACCGATCAGGTACAACAGCGCCAAAGCCAAAACCAGGGCTACCCAGCTTCCGATACCGGTCCCTTTTTTCATTGGCTTTGGAGAGGGCTCGACGGCCGCCGTCGCCTGGGTCGCCGCAGGGGGAGACGGGATTTCGATTTCCGGTGGCGGCCAAGTCGTCTCACCCTGGTAGGTCACCAAAGCGCCACGCACGACAACGTCCTCAATATCGACGACCAGCTGACCATCTTTTTCCGGTGTCATATCGGTTAACAGGTTGACGATATTGTTGGCATACAGCGAACTCGATTGTGTCGGCAAACGACTTGGCAAATCGGTGTAGCCAATGATGGTCACGCCATGACGAACCACTTTTTCATCGGGAACCGTCAGTTCACAATTGCCACCCTGCTCGGCCGCCAAATCAACAATCACACTTCCCGGTCGCATGCTTTCGACCATTTCGGCCGTGATCAATTTGGGCGCGGGTTTTCCGGGAATCAATGCCGTGGTGACAATCATGTCCACCTCTTTGGCCTGCTCGGCAAACAGTGCCATTTCGGCCGCAATGAACTCATCGCTCATCGTTTTTGCATAACCGCCGTCGCCCTCGCCTGACTCCTCGAACTCGAGTTCAAGAAAATCGGCCCCCATACTCTTGACCTGGTCCTTGACGGCCAGCCTGGTATCAAACGCGCGGACAATGGCCCCCAGTCCCTTGGCCGTACCAATCGCGGCAAGACCGGCGACTCCCGCACCAATCACCATCACTTTGGCAGGGGGTACTTTACCGGCTGCCGTAATCTGCCCGGTGAAAAAACTACCAAACTCGTTGGCCGCCTCGATCACCGCGCGGTAACCGGCGATGTTTGCCATGGAGCTCAGTGCATCCAGCTTTTGGGCTCGACTGATTCGTGGAACACAATCCATCGCCAAGGTGGTGATATTCTTTTCGCGCAGTTTTTCGACGGTTGACTCATTCCGCGCAGGCCACACGAAACTGACCAGCGTGGCACCCTCTTTCATCAGGGAAATTTCATCATCTTGAGGAGCCAACACCTTGATGACGAGATCACTGTGGGACCAAATCTCGCTACTGTCTTCGACCAGTTCCGCACCAGCCTCCGAGTAATAGGAGTCCGGGAAATTGGCAGAAATTCCGGCACCCATTTGTACGCGAACGTCATAACCCAGACCCGTCAGTTTTTTAACAGAAGCTGGCGATGCCGAAACGCGGCACTCGCCCTCAGCACATTCCTTGGGGACACCAATAATCATGAAGGGTTTATTCTTTTAACGAATGGTAAGTGGGGTGGGTGTTTGTTGTTTTTTTCAAGGGATTGATCGTAATTGGGAGATGGTTTTGATTCAAGCGGCCAAGTTGGATTCCCGATAACACCACGAGAAAAGAGATCCGATTGACAGCCGTTCCAAGCTAGTTTGGCACCATCGTCGGCTGAAAACCGCTGGAAAGTGGGCAATCGCGACTCATATCGACTGGTCGATTTGACCTCGGAGCGGGGACATTATGGGGAACTCCCAACATGCGTTCGACCAACTCCAGCAATACCGCAGGGTCGACAGGTTGTTTTAAGTGCATGGCGGGACCAAATCCGTGACATCGCAGAATCACACCGGCGGACTGGTTTTTTGATGTAAACATCACCGCAGTTCTGCCATGGGTGTGGTTTTGGAGAATCCGGTGGACCAGTTCCGGGCCTGGACTGTCACCTACACGATCATTGCAAACGATCAGGCCCAATTTAAAACGCAGGGCCAATCCAATCGCCGAATTGATGTCCCGTGCCCGGCAAACGTCGTAGCCCTGGCAATCCAGCAACCTTTGGGTTGCTGTCCAGTTAATCGGGTTCGGATCAATGATGAGTATGACACCGCTGATCAATGATTCCATGGAACGACTCTCAATTTCGGAGAGGCGGGGTTATTTTCCGATCCATCCGGCTGGTCGAAAAAAAATACGCTTATCAATCAAGTTATCGGCGACTGGCAAGGGAAAGTCTTTCAATTTTCCCGGAACCAATGCATCCCTGAAAATTGCCATAAACCGAAACAGGCGGTTCTCTGATTTGAACGGTACAGGCGAACGGGTTGGCACAGGATCACTCCCACAATCCCGGGTTTCAACCGCGGTTAACCCAACACGATGTCGTCTTTATGTTTGATCCAGAAAATCAGTAACGGAATCGCCACCGGCAAGGTGCAGCAACTCATTAAACCGAAACTAATTAATACGATGTTGTAGATCCAACCGCCCATTCCACGTCGCCAAAAAAGGCCGACGCTAAAGACCGCAAAAAACAGGGCTCCCATGACGCCGTAAATCGTCCCCATCATCGCTAATTCCCATTCTCGGGATTCCGGATCAGTGGCGGCAATTTCTGCTCGGAACAGAGCCAGCAGAAGGCCGCCAACAGCGACTGCCAGGTATAAAAACAACATCGCGATCAGATAGCCCATTTGCCAAGTCTTCACACCGGGGTTCGGGTTGAGTGTGCGGGCAACAGGAGCTGCTTGGGCAACAACACCGTTGGCCGGCGGTGTCTGATACGGATTTGGGTTATGGTGACTCAATTTTGTTCTCCTCAAGAGCTGGTGGCGAACTCGTCCAGATCCACGACTTCCCGCACCCAATTCAAATCGGCGTTACGAGCCATGCGATGTTTACCGGCAATTCGCTCGATCGCCGGATCCGGATTGTTGGGCATATAATCTATAAAAACGGCCGCAATCAGTTTTCCAGCCGGATCCATTCTCAACTTGCCAGCCATCAACGGGTCTCTAAAAAACCCGCCACTCGACCAATAAGTTCCCAGACCGGCCGCCGTCAACAACAACAACAGATTTTGAACGGCGGCCGATGTTGCCGCCAGGTGCTCCTCGTTGACTTGCACCTGTTTTTCCGTGGCTTGTTGCTCATCAAACTGGGGTAACCAATTAACGAGGACCAGTGCCCCGCAGGCGGCCAACATGGCAGGCAATTTGTTGTTCGGTTTGACATCGTCAAACCACTCTGGAATGTGACGGGACAGTTTTCGGCAAGGTTTGGAATACACGATATGAAACCGCCAGGGCTCGGTCATGCCTGCATGATTCCTCGCATAATGAAACGGCGCCCAGCCGGAAACAGCAACCGCATCCCGCACGACGGGATCCCATTTGGCGCACAGATCCGGCGGTAATTCCAAAGGATTGTCAGGATCCGTCAGAACTTTCCACGTCCGTCGTCGTTGGATAACGTCCGAAACAACTCGGTATTGATCGGAAATCCCGGGAATGGGCTTGGCAGGTGACATGTCTCAATCTCGTTTAATGAACAGGTTTCATTTGTACGTCAATGGCCCTATCGATTCCAAAAACCGGCTGATAGAATTCGGCACGTCAGTTCGAATCAAAGCTTCTTGCCAACAAACCAAGACGAATACAACCGTTTCACAATTTTATAAGGATAGAACGAATGTACCAGCTACCAACCAGGAGACTGCTGATGGGGCTGACCACAATCGGTCTACTGGCATCATTCATCCTGATTCCAGGTACCATCATGCAAGCTCAAGAATACAAGAAAGTTACCGAGGTTGAGGGAATTTCGGAATACAAGTTAGACAATGGCGTTCAAGTCCTTTTATTCCCGGATGATTCCAAACCTCAATTCACCGTCAACATGACGGTCCTGGTTGGCTCACGGCATGAAGGTTACGGCGAAACTGGCATGGCGCACCTGTTGGAGCATATGCTGTTCAAGGGAACGGAAGTCCATCCGGACATTCCCAAACTGCTCAAGGATCGTGGCGTTTTGAACATGAACGGCACCACCTGGTTTGACCGAACCAACTATTACGAAACGCTACCTGCATCCGACGAAAACCTCGAATTTGCTATCCAGATGGAATCAGATCGCCTGGTCAACAGCCTGATCAAGGGAGAAGATCTGGCGTCGGAAATGACGGTCGTTCGAAATGAATTCGAAATGGGTGAAAACAGCCCGATGCGGATCCTGATGCAACGCATCATGTCCACCGCATACGAATGGCATAACTATGGCAAATCGACGATTGGCAACCGCAGCGATATTGAACGAGTGCCTGTATCGAACTTAAGAGAGTTTTACAGAAAGTTCTATCAACCCGACAACATCATGGTCGTGGTGGCTGGAAAATTCGATGACAAGAAAGCGTTACAATACCTGGCCAAGTACTTTGGCAGTCTGGAAGTCCCACAGCGTGAACTGCGAAACACGTACACCGAAGAACCATCTCAAGACGGTGAACGAACCGTGCTGCTCCGCAGAACGGGTGACACCCAAATGGTGGGTGTCGGTTATCACATCCCCCCCGCATCCCATACTGATTTCGCAGCAATCCAGGTTCTGACCACGATACTGGGCATGGAACCCTCCGGACCACTCTATCAAGCACTGGTTGAAACCAAGTTGGCATCCTCCGTCACCACGATGGATATCGCGGGCCACGACCCAGGGATGATTTTGGCATTCTCCGAGGTCCCTATGGACGGTGATCTGGAGAAGGCCCGTGATGTATTGCTGGAACAGATAGAAAAAGTCGGCGTTGATGGCGCCGACAGTGCCATGGTCAAACGCGCCATTCAACGACTGGAATCCCAGCGCGAGCGTCAATTTGCCAACACGTCGCGGTTTGCAGTAAACCTGAGTGAATGGCGGGCCTATGGCGACTGGCGGTTGTACTTCCTGCACAGGGATCGCATCGAAAAGGTAACGGCCGCGGATATCAAACGGGTGGCTTCCGAGTATCTGGTCCAAAGCAACCGGACTGTCGGCATGTTCGTTCCCACGGAAACCCCGGTTCGGGCGCCGATCAAGGCGATGCCAAAATTAGACCAAGTCCTGGCCGACTACAAAGGCCGCAAAGCCATCTCGCAGGGAGAAGCATTCGAAGCAACGACTGAAAACATCGATGCCAGAACCCAATTAGGGGAGCTGGATTCGGGTATCCAGTACGCATTGCTGCCCAAGAAGACTCGCGGCCAACGCGTATTCTGCACGGTGCGATTGCAATACGGCAACGAGAAAAACCTGAAAGGCCTGATTACGGCCAGTGAAATGCTGCCACAAATGTTGGGACGCGGAACCAAAGAGATGAGCTTTGCCGATTTCCGTGACCGCCTGGACGAGCTGAATGCAAGTATGCGTTTCAGTGGATCGGCGGGTGTTTTGACGGTCAGCATCCAGACCAAGCGGGAAGATTTCCTGAAAGTACTGGGACTGCTTCAAGATGCACTCCGACACCCCGCATTGGATCCCAAGGAACTGGAAGTCATCAAGCGGGAAACAACAACCCGATTGGAATCAACGAAATCAGATCCTCAATCACTGGCATTCAATGGATTGCGAAAAAAACTTTCTCCCTACAAGCCGGGAGACGTAAGATACGTTCCGTCGATTGAAGAAGATATTGAAAGGACGGATTCCGTTACGATTCAGCAAATCCAGGAATTGCGCAACGAGTACCTCAACGGACAAAATGGAGAATTGGCGATCGTTGGAGATTTCGACCCGGCAACATCGATTGCCAAACTGCAAGAGATTTTTGCCAACTGGAAAACGGACAAGGCGGTTGCCCGGATCGCCAGTCCTTCGATTAGCTCTCCCGGCGATCGGGTCAACATTAACACGCCAGACAAAAAGAACGCTGTTTATGCGGCCGGTATTTCACTGCCACTAAAGGAAGACAATCCGGATTACGAATCGTTGTTGATTGGCAATTACATTCTCGGTGGAGGGCCACTTTCTTCCAGGTTGGCGGATCGCGTTCGCAAAAAAGACGGGCTTTCCTATGGAGTCGGATCGATGCTCAATGCACATCCGATTGACGAATCCGGGGTCTTTATCATGCAAGCGATTTCGAATCCACAGAATACACCCAAGGTGGTTGACGCTATCAATGAAGAGGTCAGCCGAATGCTCGAAAGTGGTGTGACGGCCGACGAGCTGGAACGGGCCAAGGGAAGTTATCTGCAAAATCGGCAGGGTGGACGCGCCCAGGACCAACGCCTGGTTGGCATGTTGATCAATAATCTAAGAACTGACAGGACCATGAAGTTTCACAAGGAAAGTGATGATCGTATCGCAAGTCTAAGTAAAGACGAGGTCGATCAAGCGATTCGCAAATACGTGGATCCTGATAAACTGATTGTCATTACGGCCGGGGACTTTGAAGCGGCCAAGAAAGAAGCGGAAGCTAAAAAGGATTCCGATGGTAACAAGTAACCCAGATGCAGGCCTTGCCATCGTCGCTCGCTAGGGATGGGACTGCCACGGCGGCAGCCAGATCTGGCGCGAGTTAACATTTTTTGGCTTTATTCGTACAGCTTGGGCCGTGGTGTTTCGACACACAGCCCATGACAAATAGAAAATTTTCACTTATTGAAAAGGTATATCGATGAGAATCCTTCCCCTCGAAGTCTGTACTTCTGTTTCGGTTTGCCTGTTGATATTGGCGGGCTGCGCCAGCCAGGGCGGTGCGATCGACACGGATCCCAACAGAACCTTCCAGGATGACGTAAAGTCAGCCAAGCAATACGATCATCCCGGTATGCTCGACCCTTCCAAGGCGACCGAACAAGCCCCGGCAACCTACAAGGTCAAGTTAAACACCACCAAGGGGGACATGGTGATCCAGGTGAATCGAGACTGGTCGCCCAATGGCGCCGACCGGTTTTACAACCTGGTCAAGATTGGCTATTTCAAGGATGTTGTGTTCTTTCGGGCCGTCCCCAATTTCATGGTTCAGTTTGGGATTCACGGCGACCCGGCCGTCAATGCCAAGTGGAAGGAAGCCAATATCAAGGACGACGCAGGGAAAGAGGGAGTTTCCAATGACGTCGGCTACCTGACCTTCGCCAAGACGGGGCGCCCCAACAGCCGCAGCACCCAGTTTTTCATTAACATTGGTAACAACGGCCGTCTCGATTCCATGGGATTCACGCCGATTGGAAAAGTCGTCGAGGGGATGGACAACTTCATGAAGCTGAACACCGAATACGGTGAAAACAAGCCGGCAGACCAACCAGGTTTCCAATCCAAGGGGAATGCCTACATCCTGGGCGAGTACCCAAACCTGGACGTGATTAAATCGGCCCAAATTATTCCCTCGAAATAAACACCGGAACTCAAACGAGTGCGGGGCAAAACTCCGCGCTTGTTTTTAAAAAAATCAAATGAAATTTCCACCGCCATCCGACGGTCTATTCAAATCGATCGTCGAGGGTTCCTTCGACGCAATCATGGTGCTGGATAGCGACGGGGTTGTAGCGTATTGGAACGAGGCGGCCGAACGGATTTTTGGCTACACCCATTCCGATCTGGACGGACAGTCGATCATCGACAAAATGGTTCCGCCGGAACATGGCGGTGTTTCCGCGAACGCACTACGACAGTTTATCGGGGAACCGGTTAGTGCCCCGGGATGGCATCATCTCGAGTTTGAAGCCCACCGGGCCGATGGCGAAATGATGTGGATCGACGTACGTGTTTGCCGGATGACCGACGGGTCCCAAGAGCGAATCGTGTTGGTCAGTCGCGATGTGGATGAAACCAAACGTCGCAACCTGGAACTAAAACTGGCTGCGACAACCGATTTTTTGTCGGGCATCAGTAACCGCAGGGAATTTCAACGAGTCCTGGAATCAAACATGGTCGAGAACATCTGTTTGGCCATCCTGGATGTCGATCACTTCAAGTCAATTAACGACCAATTTGGGCACGCGGTCGGAGACCAGGCCATTCGGACAGTGGCGGAATCGCTGGTCCAGTTTTTTCCCGATGCGCTATGTGTGGCCAGGTTGGGTGGAGAAGAATTCGGGGTCATCATCGAGGCCGATGAAGGTGCTGCCGTGACGCATCGTTTCGATCGCTACCGACGACAATTTGGCAACACGTTTGATTACAATATCGCATCCAAATTTACCGTCAGCATCGGCCTGGCTTTTAATCAGAACGAAAGTTTCAATGTGAGGGATCTACTGACAGGAGCCGATCATGCTCTTTATGAATCCAAGAAAAATGGCAGGAACCAGGTTACCATCGCCAAGAGGACGAATCCCGGTGATAACCAGTAGCCATAACTATTTCACAAACGAAGCCGGGTCACCCTTAGGCTTGTGGGGATCGTAATCGTCAACATCGGTCAATTCCAGGTTGGGATCAAATCCTTCGATTGGAACAATTTGTATGTCGCCATGTAGATCTGCCTGTTCCGTGGCCACGCTGTGGTGGCGTGCCAATTCCAGAACGGCAAGAAAAACACCGATCATGGCCGACTTATGCATTCCTGCCTCAAACAGGGTCATAAAAGAGATGCTTCCCTGCTTGGCCAGCTGGTTGTGGATTTTCTGCATGTAGACCTGAATGGGTGTTTCATCGTAGACGATGTTCTCCTCCGGCTTCGGTACATTATCCCTTAGCACGCGTCCAAAGGCACTGACCAAATCCCATAGCTCCACCTCCTTGATTGGCTGTTCCGCCAAGTCCACCGTGCGGGGTGGAAGATCGTCGACGATCCGACCGTAGCGCGACTGCCAGTGACTGCTTTTCTCCTCTAACAGAATCGCGGCGTCCTTGAACTGCTTGTACATCAACAGACGATACACCAGGTCCTGGCGGGGATCTTCGGCGGCTTCTTCTTCTTCAAATTCATTACGAGGCAAAACGGCCCGGGCCTTCATCTCGATCAACAGGCTGGCCACTTCGATAAAGTCACCGACCGTGTCTATTTGAATTTCGGTGAGCACTTCCAGGTACTCAATGTACTGGTCGGTCACTACCGAAAGTGAGACTTGATCCAACTCAATTTCATGACGGCGAACCAGAAACAGCAAAAGATCTATTGGGCCGCGAAAGCTCTCGGTGGAAACGTTGAAATTCAAAGCAAATCCTGTTCTAACCCATCTGACGGTTAGTTCAAAAAAAGCCCTTACAACACTTTAGCCAAAATCAAGAACCTCTGTT
>JABACA010000136.1 GCA_014237975.1 Mariniblastus sp.
GATCGTGGCCTTCGCGTTTCTTGAAGGCCTTGTAGAAATTCTGGGTCGAACCAAACACGTCGTTCGTCTTGTATTGAGCCGCATGATGCCACCACGACGCGCTGGCAGGTCCATCCCATCACCGATGAAATTCATGGCGTCCATTGCATCCGCTCTTTCGATATTGACCGGGATGGCAAGCGGGACCTGGTTGCGAACGACTTCACCGACGAGAAGGGGCCCTGGTCGGGATCCATTTGCTGGCTCAAGCCGACTCTTTCCGATGCTGCACCGATCAACTGGTCCATCATCCCCATCGCCAAAGGGACTGCACCGGGTGGCAGCCACTACTTCGATTTTGGCGACGTCAACGGTGATGGGCGTCCCGATCTCACGCTCGGTGCCAAAGGAAAGCCGTTTGCCAATGGCAATTACTTCGCCGTCTTTTACGCGCCCGAGGATCCTGCTCAACCGTGGCGTCGAGAATGGCTGCCCGCTGCCGGCCAGCAAATGGGCGCCACGCACGCGGCCCCGGCCGATGTCAACGGCGACGGCAAAACCGACATTCTCGCCACTCGCGGACACGGGACCGGCGTGATCTGGTTCGAAGCCCCCGATTGGACGCAACACGTCATCGACGACGACATTGTATTCCCCCACGCTACCGATTTTGGTGACGTCGATGGTGATGGTGATATCGATCTCAGCACGGTTGGCTACGGCTCAAAACTGGCCGCCTGGTATGAAAACGATGGCACCGGCACCTTTACTCGTCACGTTCTCAGTCGCAATCAGATGGCCTACGACACGATGATTACCGACCTCGACGGCGACGGTGACAAAGATATCCTGGTGGCGGGCCAAAGGAGCGAAAACGTCGTCTGGTTTGAAAACCCCCAGCGATCGCAGGGAAGATAAGCCGTTTCAGACAGAACGTGAGTCGGGACCTTCTAAAATAAAATCGGCAAGAATAGAATTCAAATGATTCTCAGGTGAATTTTCAGGAAATCTAACATGGCTCTTTTTTGTAACGTCTGTTGGTTGATCGCTGTCCAAAGCGACCCATCCGATACCGAAGTCACCACCATGCCTGTTTTCTCTTTTTCCTCCGTGCTGATATTGTTATTTGTCTTGGTGGTTGCAGTCGTAGGGATGGGATTGGCAATCTTTCTCGTGATGCGTGCGAATAGCCAAAAATAAAGGCTCTCGTCCCAAGACATTTCAGGTGTCAGATACATGGAAGGTGTAGCGATGAAATGGTCAAACGATACGCACACCCGAGGCGCAAGCAAACGGCTGCTAACTTGAAGTTGCTTTGACTTTCATAGGCTAACCAAGAACCCATGCCAAAAATAAAAACATGCCGAGCCCCGCGAATACCGTGAACAAAACAGCGGGTGCCAATTTTTTTTGTTGATAAGTCGTCGAGCCACATCGCTGGCATTTCCCCGCCGTGGTGGACATGTCAGCTAGGCAGTCGGGGCATTGAATTAAGGGCATGATCTTATTCTCCTTTCGCCTGATAAAAGGGTACTTGCTGCTTGGCCGGAGATATTGCCCAGAAACCGGATGTCTCTCCCCCTTTTATCGTTTCCCGTCTGAAATGAATTGATGTGGTAAGAGCTTTTTTTATGCCCTCTCATCTGGCGATCAAGTGACTAATTGCTGATCGCCAAGCAGAAAAAAAATTGAGCGGTAGAGGCTGAGGAACCGCTGCGAATTGAACAGGATCTGTCAGAAAATAAAAAAAAAGCCAAGACTTGCGATCGCTCGACGAATAAAGTTTGACTGGAAAGCTCCGTCCGGTTTACCCGGCGGCGTGCCGGGGCTTGAAAGCTTGCATGATGAGGTCGGCACTAGCCCGGGACGATTCGACTTGCCAGGTGACGCGACCGCTGACCGTTCCGAAACCGTATCGAAAGGGAATGAGATGAAAAAATGCTTATTAGTCATCGGCCTGGTCCTGTTTATCGGTGGTGGTATTTATGGCTGGTGGTGGATCCAACCGATGAGACAGATGTCGACGCTCAGCCAGGCGGCCGGCCCTGGCCCCGCGATCGGTTCCGAGGAGTTCAGCCAGGAGTATCCCCAACTGGCATCGGTCTTCGAATGGTTTGGAGAAAGTTGGTTTGAGCAACCAATGATCCAGCCTGGCGGTCCGGTCGACCCCGGTGAGGTGATAAATCGGGTCTACCAGGTATCGTCATCGAGAGTGTTCTACGGGGCTTACATGATGTTTGCCGGTCTTCTGATCGTCTGCATACCGTTGTTTTTCAAAGTGTTTAATCTCCTCCTGGGCCGATTTGTTGTCAGGCCGGTAAAGGGCCCAGAAAAATTTGCTCCCAATTACCCTCCCAAAGGTCAGCAAGGATAAGGGCAAGCGGTCTGACAATCCACGGGCCGTTTGCGTTGATTAAAACAGGCGATGAAGTTGCCGTGAAGAAAGGTCGATCGGATTGGTTTTCCTGGTTTTCTCATCCATTGCAGGGAACTTGTTGACCCGACGCGCGTCTTACCACTACCGCCATAATCCTCAGCCCGGCACGCGCCTAAACGGAGCTTGTTATGACCGTTCGCCAGCGACCTCTCAGACCTGCTCTCTTTTTCCTGTTGTTGTTAGCGCTCGGTATCGGCTTGTTGGCCCAATGGGTGATTGCTGCCGAAGTCGATGTGCTCCCACTGCTTTCCTATTTTCACTGGGAACCGGGACCTACCGTGCATGCATGCCCGGTAGATCCTTAGGATTGCTGTTCTTTCCAGACGTCAAAACGCTTAAAACCACCTGGATTACTGAGCCGCTACGATCGATGTGGTACCAGCGTCTGTCGCACTAGACCGTGGAGTGGATCAAGGGAAGTTGGCCAGGATTGGCCGAACGGGATCCTGCCGGATCGCGACAGCCGGGGTGGGACGTTCCACAGTTCTTAGTGGCTCTGGTCAACTCGGTTTTACGGTTCGCAGCCGGCCTGCCAGAAAACGGGAACTGCCGCCGGTGGAAGGCGCCAGCTCACTTTCAGTTGATGGGACTGCAGGGAGTAACGGGAACAATGATGTCAAGAAAAATCGTGGGCATTGCAGCGGTCGTACTGATCGGGTTGGTCGTTCTTATTTGGTCCTCGCGTGGCAGCCATTACGCGGCCGACGTCACGCACCAACATCACTTCAAGATTGATATGCCGTTTGATGAGCTGCGCAAGATCATGGTTCGGTCCTCGGCCTGCCGCGAGATCATGAACGCGGGCAAACAGAATGAATTGATTTCCCAGAAATGGAACAACACGAACTTCAAATTGGGTCAACTCAGTTTTACGCATCCCAATTGGCACGTCGATGCGGTGGGAGAGTTGAAGGTCAAATTTACGGATCCCTATATCGGTACGGCCGTAGCCCAGTTAACGCAAACGGTGGCGATTGTCCCGGAGAAGATCAACTCGCTGGTCAAGCTGAAAACACCGGTGGATCAACTGTTGGTATACGATGTGACAACCGAAATGTTCTCCAAGGAGGGCAAGTCGGAGGTGCAGCAAACGCTGCAACTGAAAATAGATACGCCGGCACCCTGGTACGCCCGTTGGTATGCTCGCTCACGTGTACGGGCCAGCACTCGTAAAATACTTAGGGCGATGGAAGAACATATTGTGACGGCCGTCAAGAAGCACAAGGGAGAGTATTGAACCTCTGTTGGATGAACCTCTGTTGGGTTAACCAACCACCGGCGCCAATGTTGTTTTGAACGGGAGGTAGAGCGTCCCATGGGGTGGAGCTTGACAGGCACAGCGCAAAAAAATACCGCGGTGAACCCGCGGCGCTGATATTTCAATCGGTTCTTGGCCGTACTTAGCGTCGACGGCGATACGTCACCAAGCCGACACCGGCCAGCATCGACCAGATCAGTGCGGTTGTTGGTTCTGGAACGGCTTCTCCACCCAAAGTACCGATGCGAAGTTGAAAATACTGACCGTTAGGAAGTGTCCATTCGTAGTCGCCTTTCTGAAGTCCCAAACTGCCGTATGTCGAGTTGAAGAACGTCATCGAATTACTCAGCGATGAGCCTGTATAGTTGCGCGGTACAATGATGAAAGTCTTAGGGGATACGGCCGCATTAAAGACAACCCCAAACGATTGGTTGTTATCCCAGCTGTCCGGCGCGACAATCGAACTTCCTGTACCAGGACCAAAATGGTTGGGAACTGGCGAAGACGTGACTTCGTATAGGTCGGAAGAATCTCCAAAGGAGCACCAAGGTCGACTGGCCAGGATTCCCCGGGTGCCCGGTCCCGAATTCCAACGTGTCAGGCCGGTTAAATTGATGGAGCCCGATGCCGAGAACACAACATCGGTGCCTGATTCGGAGACGGTGCAAACGATCGACCCATCGGCCGGTGAGATGCCACTCAACAGAAGAGTCATCGCGGCCATCAGTGCAAGTTTTTTCATCGGTGTCACTCTCGTAGGTCCTGTTAGCAATCATGAATCCAAGGTCAATCTCGGATGCGACTCATGATACTCGTTTCGCCCCGCATCGCAACATTTTTTTCCACCAATGCAGATGAATGGGTGGATTGGCTTGACCCGCATTCATCCGCTTGGACGGACGCGGGTTGCCGATAGTATGGATATGCAAAAATGGATTAACACTATATTTTCCAGCCCGGTTTCGGGCAGCCGTCGTCTTGCCTGGTACAGCCCCTTAACCGAGGGGGTTTGAGACGCGCCTTGGTTTTTCCTTAGATTTAATGGATTCAGGGCAGCGGTGGACCCGTGGGTCTGATTACCCCTCTTTTCCGCCGGCGAACGTACGCCAGGTTTAGGCAAGTTGCCGGGGACTGAAACTAAGTGGTATAAGATGACGATTGGCCCCTTTTACTGGTTGGAAAGCACAACTTATGAACACCAGTTTGAAAACCGGAACACGACTGACCCTTGGTCTGTCACTCTGCCTGTTTGTTTCCCCCTTGCTGGTGTTCGGGTTTCAGGAAACACCGGCTACGAAGGCAGCATCAGACCATCCTTCGTTTGAGCAGAGTCAGAAGCAGAGTGAGATCAAGCCAATTCCTATGGGAAACGGCCGCGAGTTGTTTGTCGATCATTTTTTGATTGACTCGCTGATCGGTGCGCAGCTGGAACTCCACCACCCCCAGGCGGCCGAGGCGGCGATCCGGTTTGACAAGCCGTGGGAAGGGGCATTTGCCGGTTACGCGACTGTCATCCAGGACGGGGACAGCTACCGGATGTATTATCGGGGATTGCCAGTGGCTGGTGCCGATGGAAGTGATGTCGAGGTGACCTGTTGCGCGATCAGTGTGGATGGAATCCATTGGAAGAAACCGGAACTGAATATTTATGAATGGAATGGATCGAAGCCGAACAACATCATCCTGATGGGCCAGACCCCGGTGTCTCATAACTTTGCACCGTTCCTGGACCGCAACCCGGCTGCGCCGGCCGACCAGCGGTACAAGGCGCTCGGTGGAACCGAAACGTCCGGCTTGATCGCCTTCGTATCGGCCGATGGTTTCAACTGGCGTCGTTTGCAAGAGGGGCCCGTTTTTCGCCAAGGCGTTTTTGATTCCCAGAATGTCGCCTTCTGGTCCGAATCCGAGCAGCAGTACGTCTGCTATTTCCGGACCTGGACCGGTGGGGGCTACCGCGGTTTTCGAACGATCAGCCGGACCACCTCCAAAGATTTTATCGATTGGAGTGATCCGCAGACGATCGACTTCGGCGATGCGCCGCAGGAGCATCTTTACACTAACCAGATGACACCGTATTTTCGCGCTCCCCATATCTTTCTCGGGCTGGCCGCCCGGTTCATGCCGGGCCGGCGGGTGATCACGTCCAACGATGCCGAGCGGATCCAGGTGGTCAAGCGGTATTCCAACGATTGCAGCGACACGGTGCTGATCAGCTCGCGGGGTGGCCACGTGGTCGACCGTCAGTTCCTGGAGTCATTGGTTCGTCCCGGACCAGGGCAGGAAAACTGGGTGTCCCGCAGCAACTACGCTGCCCGCGGCGTTGTCCCGACCGGAGATCATGAAATGTCGTTATATCTTTCCCGCAACTATGGTCAGCCGACGGCCTACCTGCAGAGATACACATTGCGGACCGATGGGTTTGTCTCGGTCAACGCTGGGTACGCGGGAGGTGAAATGCATACGCGATTGATTGAGTTTCCAGAACCTTCGGCAGAAGAGTTGTCTCGCAAACGGGCGCGATGGCGCGATGACGTCCAAGCCCGCCGCGATTTACCCGTTGTCGATGCCATCCAGCCTGTGCAGGGAGATCAATCGATGCGAGTCGACCAGCCGCTGGCGCTGAATCTGCCGGAGACGCAGGAGCTTGGAGAGGAATTCACATTGGCCGCACACGTCCGCGACGTACCGGCCGGGCACCGCCGCCTGTTTTCTGCTTACAACGGGGGGGCGACCGATCCTGGTGAGTTGATTCTCGATTTTAACTCGGGCGGCGCGATCGAAAACGGGAACGCTTTAAGGTTTCTTCTAGATGATTTTGATTTACAGGTAAGCCATGCAGCCCTGGGAGACTGGAGTGCGTCGTCCGGCGACCAGCGACCTCATCACCTGGCCGTTACCTGGAACCACGGATTGGCGAAATTGTATTTTGACGGCCGACCCGTGGCCGAAAAACGGCAGGCCAATGCGGAACGGGTCCGCTTGGCCCTGGGCGATCTCAAGTTTGGCGAAGATTACCCTCCCACATCCACCGAAAACGAACCATTCCAGGGCGTCGTGGACGACCTGGTCGTCCTCAAAAGAGCTCTGACCGCAGAAGAGGTGGGCCGATTGGCGGCCGACGGTGCGGCTGCGGTGGTTGATCGAGAATCCGATCGTGGTGTCCTGCTTGATTTTGAACAACACGAACCCCAAAAGACTGCTAATCTGAGCCAGCGGTTTGAAAACCTGATCGGTCCCCCGGTTGCCTTTGAACCTACACTGGAATTTGCCGGCAAGCAACTTTCGATTAACATGGCGACCAGTGCGGCAGGTTCGATCCGGGTCGAAATTCAGCAGCCCGACGGGACTCCCATTCCCGGATTTACGATTGCCGAATGTGATGAAATTGTCGGTGATCAAATCGAACACACGGTTCGCTGGGCAGGTCGCTCCGATCTCAGTCAACTTGCCAATCAAGCGATTCGACTACGATTTGTGTTGCAAGATGCAGACCTGTATTCGATTCAATTCAAATAACCAGGCGGTTGAAACGCCAGGAAAGGATGGAAGGATGAGACTTTTTTGCCCAATGATTTTGCTAGTTGCAATCGTGCTCGTGTTGGCCCATGGCACCGAAGCCCAGGACACGTTGCGACTGGCTTCGGGCTGGGACGCCAACCACCCTGCCGCGGAAGCGAGAGGGGAAATGCCTAATCATGAAGCCGCGGTGGTGCATATCTGGAAACAGTATTCCAAAGCGTTTGAGTATGCCGACTACCGGCAGATTGCCAACCATTTTACGTTTCCCGCTACGTTGATTGATGCAGCCGGCCAACCGGTAATCGTGGCGGATCGGGAGTCCCTGATCAAAAGGTACCGAGAGATTCGGGGAAAGATCCAGGACGGTTACAAGTACAGCCTACTGGACACCTGTCAATTCCATCAATATTCGGACCAGGTGTGCATGGTGGACGCAACGTACGGCAGGTTCAATGGAGCGTACCAGCGGATCCATACCGGCCGGGGTCTTTATTTCTTTCGCAACAAGGGCGATGGCTGGCAGATCTCTGTGGTTATGGGATTGCCGGTCGAAGTACCCGCGGTCGCCAGGAACAACCATGTGATTCAGCTGGAGACCGTTTACTATACGACCGGTCCCCAGCAGGGCAGGGCCCCCGATGGCAAGTTCCCAGCCGGCACGGTCGTTACCGTCTTGAAAGAAGCGGGAAGTTACATGTTGGTCGAATCGAAAGATGGAATCGTGGCCTACGTGGCCAGCGGTTCGGTTAAGCCAGCGGATATACCATAGAACAAAATCCGCAGAGGATTTTGTTCCGGGTGCAATCCTGATATAAAAATGCGTTACCAATGTTAATCCTCAGTATTTTTTCCGATTCGAGCTTGCCATGCCTGTTAACCGTCGTCGATTTATCCAGGGGTCAACCGGGCTTTCCGCGATTGGCGCGATCGGTTTTATGCAGAACCGATACTGCCTCGCGGCTAAAAAGAAAGAGAGCTCTGCCGTGCCTGATTTGGATACGCCGTTGTTCATTGCCACTTGGCCGTTTGGCAAGGCTTCTTGCGAAGCGGCCGTGAAAGTCACCCGGCAGGGTGGTTCGATGGTCGACGCGATTGAGCAGGGTATCTGGGTGACCGAAGCGGATGTCAAGAATGCATCGGTGGGCATTGGCGGAATTCCCAATGCGGCCGGCCAGGTAGAACTGGATGCCTGTATCATGACGGGGCCCGATCATAACGCGGGCAGCGTGGGTGGCATCCAGGATGTATTGCACCCGATTTCGGTGGCGCGAATGGTGATGGAGAAGACGCCCCACGTGATGTTGGTGGGCGATGGAGCCAAACAGTTTGCCATCGACAACGGAGTGTCACCAACCCAACTGTTGACCGACAACCAGCAGAAACGGTGGCAAGATTGGAAAAAGCAACAGTCTGCCGAGAAACCAAAAATTGACGAAGACCACCACGATACGATCGCCATGCTGGGCCTTGATTCCAAAGGGGACCTCTATGGCGGGTGCTCCACCAGTGGTTGGGGGTACAAAATTCCAGGGCGGATCGGCGATTCACCCATCATTGGTAGCGGGTTGTATGTCGACAACAAGGTCGGTGCTGCCGGTGCCACCGGTTTGGGTGAAAACGTGATGCGGCATTGTGGATCATTTCTGGTGGTCGAGATGATGCGTCATGGCGCCACGCCCACCGAGGCTTGCCAACAGGCGATCCAACGCATTGCCGAGCTGGATCCAAAAAACCTCGACAACCTCGATATCAATTTTATCGCTCTCAACAAACAGGGAGTTTATGGAGCGGCCGGAACCAGTCAAGGTTTCAAGTATTCGATGGCGGATCCCCGTCAAAGCAAAGTACTGACCGCCAAAGCCCTCTCGGAAAAGTCGATTGGCCCCGAAGGTGGCAATCGAAAATAATACCTGGCGTCAGCGGATGACGGGGCGGTGCGGTCGTGGTGCACAGGACGAACCGGTCGGATGTCAGTGCGGTCACCGATCTGAACTCTTTGATGCGATCTGCACCAACCAGACAGCGCCCTTGAGCGCGGTCTCCCATCCCGGTACCGGCCCCGGCAAAGATTGGCCCAGGCGCACATCCTGTTTTTCCCAAATGGTATTCTCGGTTACCAGAAACGGTTGGATTCGTAATTTATTGGAAAACTGATCCGTTTTGATCGAACAAACGCTGGACGCCGACAATTGAGTGGAAGAAACTAACAGCCTATGTAATCATCAACCCGTCCTTGGCCAGGTCTGCATGGCAGCTGGTTGGCCAGCCCACCTTTTCTTTCACGAGACAGTCACCCATGAAACACCTTCGTGATCCACGAGCTTTGTTGTGCTGTTTGATTCCATTGATGTTGGCATTTGCTCCCCATGATGGCGAGGGAGGCCCCAAGGACATCGGGAACTCGTCACCTGCCGGGATCGGCGGTGATGGTCCCTGGAAAGCAAGCAATGTGATCTTTTTGTCTCGCCTGGCCTTGGATGAAATTGGCAGTGGCGGCGCCTCGAATGTTTTAGGGAGTGATTGTTGGGGGTGGACCGATTCCCAGGACGGCCGCGAGTATGCCATTTGCTGCCTGACCAACGGGACATCATTTATTGATATTACGAATCCGACATTGCCCAAGTACCTTGGTAAGTTACCGACTCATACCGGTAATTCTGCCTGGCGTGACGTCAAGGTGTATCAAGATCATTGCTTTGTGGTTTCCGATGGAAACAACGATCATGGAATGCAAGTGTTTGACCTGACGCAATTGCGAACGGCTGACCGGGAAAACCCTACCACCTTTTCAAACACGGCCTGGTACGACGAGGGGGTTGGCAGCGCCCACAATATTGCCATCAACGAAGAGACCGGATATGCCTATATTGTTGGCTGCAGTCAAGCCGACGGGGGTTTGCACGCTGTCGATATCAGCAATCCAACCAACCCTGTTTTTGCCGGTAACTTCTCGACCGACGGCTATACTCATGACGTGCAAGTCGTTTCCTACACTGGGCCGGACAGCGACTATTCCGGGAGAGAAATCGCCTTTGCCTGCAACGAAGACACGGTCACCATTGTCGACGTATCCGACAAATCGGATATGACCATGATTTCACGTAATTCCTATGCCCAGGACGAGTACACGCACCAAGGCTGGTTGTCGGAAGACCAGCGCTATTTCTATATGGGTGACGAGCTGGACGAATCGAACCATGGCGGTTTGACTCGAACCCACATTTTTGATTGCCAGGATCTGGATAACGTTAACTACCAGGGGTATATGCTTGGCAGCACCGGCGCGATCGATCACAACATGTATATCAAAGACAATTACGTTTATCAGGCCAATTATTCCGCCGGCCTGCGAGTGGTCGATTTGGGCAGTGATCCCTCGGAGATGACAGAAGTTGCCTTTTTCGATTCCTACAATACCGACACGGCGACTGACTTTGACGGAGTCTGGTCCTGTTACCCTTATTTTGGTAGCGGTTCCGTTTTGATTAACGATCGTCAAAATGGAATGTTCATCGTCCGCGTGGCACCGATTAAATTCGGTTACGGAAGTGAAACACCCAGGTTCCTGCAGTCAGCCGGCGGCGTGGTCGAGATGACGCTGACGGTCGAGGATTTCGTCGGATCTGCAGCGCCAGGTACGGGCGTGTTGTACGTCGACCGTGGCGAGGGTTTTGAAGCTTATCCGCTGACACAAACCAGCAATAATGAATACGATGTCGTGTTTCCGGAGACGACCAGTGGCTCTGAAGTCCGCTACTATTTCAGTGCCGAGGCGACCGACGGGACGACCGTTTGTTCGCCGATTGATGCCCCAACCCATGTCCACACGGCCGTTAGTGCCGATAGTGTGACATTGGCCTTCTCAGACGATTTTGAGACGGACCAGGGTTGGACGGTGGCAGGCGACGCTGCCGATGGAAGTTGGGACAGGGGGATTCCCCTGGGCGGCGGCGACCGGGGAGATCCTCCGGTTGATGCAGATGGTTCCGGCCAGTGTTTTCTGACCGATAACGTAGACGGGAATTCGGATGTCGATGACGGGGTTACGACCCTCACGTCTCCGCTCATGAATGCGACGGGGCCGTTTGCAATCGATGCGGCCGTCAGTTACTGGCGATGGTATACTAATGATGCAGGCGGAAATCCCGGCGCTGACATTTTTGAAGTGGAAATTTCCAATGATGGTGGTGAGAACTGGACCAGCGTCGAAACGGTAGGTCCGACCGGCAATGAAATCTCTGGCGGTTGGATCCAGCAGACTTTTCTGCTCAACGATGTGATCGAGAGGACGGACCAGATGCAGATTCGGTTTACCGCGTCTGATCTGAACAAGGCCTCGGTTGTCGAGGCCGGTATTGATGGGGTTGAAATCAACTTGATCAATTCTCCGATTGACGTTGCACCGAATTTTGCCGACGTGGTCCTGGGGGGCCTCATCTCGGGCAGTGTTGAGGACCTGTCGAGCAGTGATAACGAGTACCTCAAGGCTTACGGACGTGTCAAGAAGTCACCCGGTATCGAACTTGAAGTTGAATGCCAGTCACCCACAGAAAACCCTAGTCGTTTGCAGATGACGATCGAATCATCGCAACTATCACTACCAACGCGGGTGATTGAACTGGTTGAACTCTACGATTTTGAGGCAGGTGCATTTATCGAAATTGGCCGACGTGATCCACAGCCGTTCAGGGATCGATCGTTTGTTTGCGATCCAACGGGTGATTTGTCGAGATTCGTAGAGCCGGGAACCGGTC
>JABACA010000137.1 GCA_014237975.1 Mariniblastus sp.
GTTGGCCAGTGGATGGCCTGTTCCGCTTCCTGGTAAGCGTCCTGGGCCACGAAGATGATCGTGTACCATAAAGATATAAAAACGGCCAGGAAGACAATTAGGCAACCGCGGAACAGGGAGTCCGTGATGTCTGGTTTGCGGGGCATTTTTAGTCCATGAAAGCGAACGGTCTTTTGCTTCAACAATCAAATTGCTGTCGCGTTGGTTGACGGAGGTAATGCCTTTGTCTCTTTTTCACAACATACCATGTTTTCGATTGGCTGCCGTCAAACTTGAACTTTTTGGAGGGTTTGAAATGGGCTGTAAGCTCAAAGGGGATTTGCTTCGTTTGGTCCGATGACACTTCTTGTCAACTAAATCAAAGTCACGGGGATTTTCTCGAGTGATTTCTGTCTCAATCAAACGTCTCTTGTTTGATAAGTTCGCCATGCTGGTAAGTCCATTCATCGGATTGCTTTCATCTCCCATCCTCCGAGGTATGGATTCAACTCAAATCTGTGAAAAACCACGTATTTGTCATCTTTGAGCGTCTTGCGAAGCCAAACCGATGGATCTTCGAACCGCATTGCTGTTTGAATTTCAAGTCTGATGGATTTTGCGTTAGGGGTAACTATAATGAACGCTGCGAAAATGGCGGACAGACTTACACTCTCTCCCCAAGTTCACATCCCCTTTTTCATCTCTCTAGGGAAGGTCGCACTCAAGAATGTCAGAAGGAAATAACGCAACCGACACTCTTTCTTCGGGCGATCAACAGCGTGCAGAACGCCTGGTTGAAGTTTGCCGAAGAATTCAAGACCAGGTCAGTCGAATTGTTGTTGGACAGGACGAAGTCATCGAACAGCTTTTGATTGCAATCCTCGCGCGTGGCCATTGTCTGCTGGAAGGCGTACCCGGTTTGGCCAAAACGTTGATGATTCGATCACTGGCCGAAACGATGAACCTGACATTTCACCGGATCCAGTTCACACCCGACCTGATGCCTGCCGACATTACTGGAACCGACATCATTCAGGAAAACCGGGAAACGGGACACCGAGATCTGGTCTTTGAAAAAGGACCGGTCTTTTCTCAGATGTTGCTGGCGGATGAAATTAATCGAACACCGCCCAAAACCCAGGCGGCATTACTCGAGGCGATGCAGGAACACGAGGTCACCGCAGGCGGCACAACCTATTCGCTGGACGAACCCTTTTTTGTGCTGGCCACCCAGAACCCGATTGAACAGGAAGGCACCTATCCCCTTCCGGAAGCACAACGTGACCGGTTCCTTTTTAATGTCATCGTGAACTACCCCAGCCGTGACCAGGAAAGTGAAATTATCGATCGAACTACTTCTACGATCTCGGCTCAACTGGAGCCAGTCGTGTCGGGTGAGGAGATCTTGGAATGCCAGGAAACCGTCCGCCTGGTTCCGTTACCGGATCACGTGAAGACTTTCGTCCTGGACCTGGTGCGATCGGCGCGGCCCAACGATCCGGCCACCGCCGATTGGGTCAGGGATATGATCGAATGGGGACCGGGGCCAAGAGCTTGTCAGCAATTGGTCCTTGCCGCCAAGGCCAGGGCCCTGCTGCATGACCGTCACCACGTCACGCTCGATGATGTGAAGCCGTTGGCTTATCCGGTCCTGCGTCATCGAATCGTTCCAACTTTCAACGCAGAGGCCGAGGGAATCTCAGTGGATGACCTGGTCAAAAGACTACTGGATGAAGTCCCTGAGCAGGCTGGCCAGTTGCTTTAACCGAGTCGCACAAACCACGAGATTTCCCAGTCCAGGCGAACGACATTAAATATGCCTCACGTTTCGGATGTGATCAGAGCGGAAGACATTGGCAAGTTCAAGAACTTGCAGATGCTGGCACGTCAAGTCGTCGAAGGGTTTTGTTCGGGGCTGCATCGTTCTCCTCACAAGGGTTTCAGTGTCGAATTCAAGGAACACCGCTCGTACGTTCCTGGTGATGACATTCGCACCATCGATTGGAAGCTTTTTGGAAAGACGGATCGACTCTATATACGCGAATACGAAGAAGAAACCAATCTTCGTTGCACCATCCTGTTGGACTCCAGTGGATCCATGAGTTACCAGGGTTCACGCAGCAAGGGCGTCAGCAAACACAGGTACGCTGTGGCCACCGCGGCGTCGCTGGCCCACCTGATGTTGCAACAGCAGGACAGCGTCGGACTGGTTACTTTTGACAAGGCGATCAGAAACTATATCCCGCCGCGGGCACAACCGAAACATCTCACACCAATCATCAACGAACTTCAAGTACAAAAACCAAAACATGAAACCGAGTTGGGTAGTGTTTTTGAAACTATTGAAGCCAAGATCCATCGTCGGGGTTTGGTGATCATTTTGTCCGACCTGTTTGGTGATGTCGAACAGTTGATGAAGTCTTTTGCCAGGATGCGTCACGCCAATCATGAAATCATCGTGTTCCAGATTTTAGACCCCGACGAACTCGATTTTCCTTTCCGACAATGGACGCAATTTACCTGCCTTGAACAGGATTCCAATCGCCATCTGATTGACCCGGCACAAGTCCGCAAATCCTACCTGGAAAAACTGGAGGAATTCCGGGAGCAACTCGCCCGCGGCTGTAGTCGACATCGGATCAGCCTGGTGCCGATGACCACGGATCAACCGTTTGCTGAGACACTGGCAGCGTATTTGGCATTGAGAAGGAGGACGTCTTGACCTTTCTCAATCCCTTGCTCGCCTTGGGTGCTTTGGCATTTTTGATTCCATTGGCCATCCATGTCCTCAATCGAAGCCGTTTCAAGACGGTCGAGTGGGGAGCCATGCATCTGCTTGAATCGGTTATTAAAGTCAATCACAGACGTTTTCGACTGGACCAGCTAATCTTGTTACTTGTCAGGTGCTTGATTCCGGTTCTGCTGGCATTGTGTATCGCCAGACCGTTGTTGACAGGTTCAAAAACGATGAACCCCAACACTCCCGTTTCGTTGTTGGTCGTTCTGGATACGAGTTACTCGATGGAGGCCATGGAAAGAGGCGGCTCTAAACTTAAAAAGGCGATTGCATCCGCCAAGGAACTTGTGGCGTCCGTCAACAAAGGGTCTGACGTTTACGTTTTGCAGCTTGGCGACCAGCCTGTTCCCATCCTGGACCAACCGGTATTTGATGCCAGTGCGGTCGTTCGACGTCTCGACCAGGTCGAGGGTGGTTATGGCGGCTGCGACATTTCCGCGGCGATGGAACGGGCGATTGCCACGATCGACAAGATGTCAAATGCTCATCGTGAACTGGTCATTATCAGCGATTTCCAGAAGGCGGACTGGCAGGAAATACTCGAGGGCAATGCGGCCGAACTACGCGCTGCCCTGGACAACCTGAAAGTAAAACCAGTTTTGACCTTTATGCCAGTCGGCGAAACAGTCCCCGGAAACGTGTCTATCCAGTCCATTGCTTTCCCAGCCAAAGCGATCGGTGCGGGTGAGCCCCATACTTACCGGGTCGACATCCATAATCATGGTGCTGCTCAAAAAGAAAACGCGCGAGTGATTTTGAGGGTTAACGGAAAAGAAGAGTCGATCTCGCAGGTATCACTTGCTGCCAACGGATCGACCCAGGTTCTATTCACACATGCGTTCTCGCAACCAGGATCTCACGTCGTCCAGGCAGAGGTGGTATGTGATGATCCGCTCGAATTTGACAACCGGTTTTCGGTGTCAATGACGATCTGGGACAAGCTCAAGGTCCTGCTGGTGGATGGGGACCCCAGTCCACTGCCACTTAAAAGCGAAACCGATTTTATCAACGTGGCGTTGACCCCTTTTTCGCTGGGTCGATTTCAGCTGTCAGATCTGATTGAAACTGAAACCGTGGAAGACCGGAAACTCACCACGGAGAAAATCGATTCTGCCAAGGTGATTGTCCTGGCCAATGTTTCGAAACTGAAAGAGGCGGAAAAGGTCGCCCTGGTTTCGTTTGTCGAAAAAGGCGGCGTCTTGTTTGTGTTCCCGGGGAACCGTATCGATCTGAAATGGTATCGAGAATCACTTTTCTCTGCCGGGAACGGGATCCTGCCGGCTCCCTATGTAATTCAAAAAGGCAAGCAGGAAGACAGTCCACACAAGATCGTTGCACAGCATTTCGACCATCCTTCCCTTTCATTTTTTAACGAGCGATCCAACGGTGATTTATCAGATGCCGAAATCACTCGCTGGTATCAAATGAAAGAACCGGAAACATCGAGTTCCAATGAATTGCGGAAAAGTACCTCGGTATTGGCACGTCTCGACAATGCGGATCCTTTCCTGATGGAATGCTCCTATGGCAAAGGTGTCACGATTCAGATGGCCACGACCTGTGATGCTGACTGGACCGACTTGCCGCTGAAACCAGTTTTTTTGCCTCTGATCCAGCAACTGGTCACGACCACCGCCTCGCGGCTGGTCCCGCCACGTAACATGACCACTGGCGAACCCGCGGTGGCCATGCTGAAAGGAATCGAGGAGCCGCAAACCATGACGGTAAGGACTCCGGCAGGTTCCGAAAGAGTCATCCAGACATCATTGGTCGATGGCGATCAGGTCGCTACTTACCGTTCCACCATCCAACCGGGCGTTTATTCATTTTCCGGGCCAGACAAGAACATCAATTTCGCAATCCACACCGATCGAAGCGAATCCAGCCTCGAACTTCTGGATCAAGAAGATGTCGAAAGAATGGTCGTTGCCACGGGTGGCACCACGGCTGCCTCATCGGTTGACTACCTGGCTAATGACCAACTTCGACGAAACGGAAGTGAAATCTGGAAATACCTTTTGGCTGGTTTCCTGGCATTTCTGTTTCTGGAGATTGTCCTGCAACAACGATTTTCGAGGGCCAGGGCATGACAAGTTTGAGATTCGTTGGAGATCTTTCGCCCTGGTGGGGACTGGGGCTGGCCATTCTGGTCGCAATCGTTGCATGGCGTTTTTACCACCGGGAAAATTCAGAAATTCCAGGGCACCTCAAGGTGATCCTGCCGCTTTTGCGCTGTCTGGCAATCGTGCTGGGAATCCTGATATTGACCGGGCCGGTCCTTCATCATCAAGAAACGATTGGTGAACTTGGCAAAGTGAAGATCTTCGTGGATGCGTCCAACAGCATGACCCAGACGGACAGGCATATGTCGTTGGTTCGGAAATTGAGGATTGCGGAACAACTGGGTTGGATTTCCAGGGAAGTCCCCGCACAACCGAAGGCCGAAGCGTTACAAAACATATCGGACGCCCGTGTTAAACTCATGCAAAAGATGGAGTCATTCAACGGCGACGAGCAGGAATCTACGCAGATCACCAATGGCATTAATGAGTTTATTGACGTGGTCGAAACCGAGATGGTGCATTTTTCAGCGGAAGAAAAAAACAACGTCTCGACCGAAATCGTTGACGTGATGAAGGAGAAGGTCTCCGGCCCCGTCAATAAAGACCAAATCCAGCAGTTGGTGTCGGTGACCAGAAAAACACTGCCTCGGGTCCAAGAGTTTGAATCGGCAGCTTTGCAGCGAATTGAAAGCGAATTACAAGTCACCCTTGGCAGCGGGAATGAATCGATTGCAGCTGCCGTTGACTTGTTTGACCGGTCCCCGAGATGGAGGCGAGTGGAGCTGGGCCTTGCCGATGGCAGACTCAATCTACTGGAAAAACTGCGTGAACGACATGATGTGGAGGTCTTCTTCGTACACCAAGAGGAACCAGGGTCCACGGCAGGACTGAGTCAGGATTTCAGCTTTAAATCGTTTTTGGACCGCGACAATTTCACCCAGGCGACCAACCTGAGCAGCCGAGTGAGTGAAACGCTGGGTGCATCGGAGGAAGACAGCGACAGAGACGAGGAGAACAGCGGAGAAGAAAAAACGGCCATCGTCCTGATCACCGATGGTCAACACAATGACGGACCATCGCCGATTCAAACGGCCAGGCGACTCGGTTCCCAAGGCAAGGCGTATTACAACGTAGCGATTGGTGCGGTCAAGCCAGCTCTCGATCTGGCCGTTGTCAAACTGGAACACCCACAATTCGTTTTTGCCAAAGATGAAGTACGGGGGTCGATGATCATTCGTGATTCGATGACCCCTGGAATACCGTTTGTGGCGCAAGTCAAGCATGAAGACACCGTCTTGTGGCAGGATCAACTCATCGCTCAAAATGTAAAAGATCGGCGAATCGATTTTGAGTTCAAGGTGGACGAACTGGTCGATGAATTGGAGACGCAGCTTGCCGACAACGTTGAGAAACACACTCATCAAATCACACTCGAAGCCTCGATCACGCCACTTGCCGAAGAATCGGAATCCACCAACAACGGACGGGAAATGCGATTGAGCGTGATTGCCCAGGGTTACAAGGTCCTGATCATGGATGGACGATCCCGTTGGGAGTCGAGGTTCATCCGGAATGCCTTTGAGCGGGATGAACAATGGGAGGTGGACACCATTATCGCCGGTGAAACGACAGGACAAAAGACATTGCCACGAGGTGAAGAAAAGAACCAGTTCCCGATCGATCGGAACCAGCTTTTCGGATATGACCTGATCATCTTTGGCGAAGTCGACCCGGAGCTGTTTGAAAAGAAGGAACTGGAATGGTTGCGCGAATTCGTGGAAATCCGGGGCGGGGGAATGATTTTCATCGACGGTTTGCGAGGGAAGCTCCGCCAGTTGGATGGGACGGAACTCGAAGCATTGCTCCCAGTGAGCAAGGTCGAAACTTCATTAACCCAACTCCCGGATTCACTGGAATTGACTCCCCAGGGTATGGAAAAAACCGCATTGGCTTTGGCCATGGACAAACAGGAAAACCAGGAATTCTGGGCGACTTTGCCGCCACCGCACACGATCGTCCCGATAGAACCAACCCCAGATTCGGAGACATTGGTTCAAGTGGTTGTCGGTGAAGATCGCAAGCCGGCAATCGTCAGCAAATTCTATGGAGCCGGCAAAGTTGTCTATCTTGCTTTTGATGAATCCTGGCGCTGGCGTTACAAAACGGCCGATCTTTGGCACCAGCGGGCCTGGCATCAACTTGCCAAGTTTGCAATGCCGCAGCCATATTCAGCCAGTGATGAATTTGTCTCCATCGATACAGGGCCAGCCAGTTACGAGCATGGTGAAAAACCCTCGATCCGAATTCAACTGAATGGACTCGATGGAAAGCCCAATGCAGAGGCAACTGTGGATGCCTTGATCTGGAAAAACGGCAAAGTCGTGTCGTCGGTCAACTTGATTCCGGATGCAACCGTTCCGGGAGTCTATCGAAGCCTGGCCGACCCCTTACCCTCGGGTGACTATGAAGTCTCCATCCGCGCCTCGGGATACAATGAATCGGTGCTAAAATCACGTGGTCAATTCACGGTTTTGCCGGTCGACTCGGGTGAAATGTCCGAAACGGCCGTCAACGAAACCTTGTTAAATCAAATGGCCGAGGAATCAGGCGGGAAATATCTGCGTGAAGAAGATTTGGCCGAATTGCCGGTCATGCTTGAGACACTCAGTCATGGAAGGGTCGTGGAGTCGGAGACACTGTTATGGCAGAGTTACTGGTGGCTCGGCGCGATTGTGTTATTGCTCTCGATCGAGTGGGTTTTACGAAAAAGGGCCGGTTTACTTTAATCCGTTAAATTCCGGAATTTGCCATTTGTGTAAGGATCAGACTCTATCAGACTTCTCCCTGAAAATTGACAACGATATGATGAAACTTAACCATGCAAGCTTAGCCGACCGTCGGGTCGCCATTGTTCAATTCATGGAAACAACCTTAAGAATAGAAAATGACAAGCATCAACCTTGACCCAATCGTTGGGCAAAAACTGATTCAGTTTAAGCGACGGCGAGTTCAGTTGCTGGTGGCTCGAGGTATCAGCGTCGGATTACTTTCATTCCTGATTGTGTTTTCCCTCGTTGCCTTGGTGGATTGGTATTGGTTGCTAAGTGATTCCCTTCGCTGGACACTGACCGTTTTCTCCTATTCATTTGTTGCGGCCACGGTCTGGTTTGCCTGCATCAGTCGAATTGTCAGGAAGCCTTCCGATGAAGAAACAGCCGTGTTGATGGAAAACACGGAACCGGAACTGCGCGAGAACCTGCTGTCGGCGGTTGAATTGGCGACGGACAATCCGGACTCCCTGCATGATTCCCCCGTCTTTCGCGGACTGCTGCAGGGAAGGGTCGCCGGCAAGATGGGGCGAATTCAAGTCAGCAAAATTTTACCCCTCCGGCTGGTCGCCAAGTGGATGGCCGCCGCATTGGTGGTGGCTTCGCTGGTCGCGGTTTTACTTTTGGCCGGGGATTCCCGGATCCTCCAACTGGCAGCGCGGGCATTAATGCCCGGTGCGAATATTGCGCGAATCTCCCGGATCCAGGTGGACGTGATCAGTCCGTCGCCCGCTTCCCTGGTCATGGCAGAAGGCGAAACAGTTGCGATTGCGGTCGAAGTCACAGGTGGAAACGTTAACCAGGTCATCCTGGAAACTTACACACCCAAACAGGGTGTCTTGCGTCAGCCGATGACGGAACAATCCGAGATGGAATTTGTGTCCAACGTCCACCTGGCTGATGAGCCGGTCGAGTACCGGATTTTTGCCGGGGATGCGATCACCGAGCGATTTACGATCGATACCAGGTCGCGACCTCACGTGACGGCTTATCACAAAACATATCACTACCCGGCCTACGCCCTGCTTGAACCCGGGACATTCTCGGAAACCCATGGTGATCTGATTGTCCTGGAAGGGACAACCACCCACCTTTCCATGGATATCGACCAACCCGTATCAAAAGCCGAACTTCGTATCATGCCAATCGGTTCAGATGAGGTAACCACCGTTCCTCTCAGTTTTGTGGATGGGAAAATCGAAGCCAAGATTGTCGTGGATGAACCCTCTTTCTACAAAATTCATCTGGTTTCGGAAGAAACGGGTTTCGAAAATATTTTCACGCCCAAATACGAAATTCGCCCCCAGCCCGACCTGGTTCCCAAGGCCGGATTCGTGGACCAAACAGAAACCACGATGCTTCTTCCCCCCAATGACCTGTTGACGCTCAAAGGAATGGGCGAAGACGATTTACCGTTGGTCAGTCTCGAACAGCATGTATCCATTAACGGTGAACAATGGCAATCTCTGCCAACCGGGGCACAACCCGTTGCCTCGACGGGCGGCAAAAAAATGGAAGCCAGTTGGAAATGGGATTTCCTGAAACACAAGTTGAAGTCCGGTGACGAGGTGGTGACCAAGCTCGTCGCGCTGGACCGCAAAGGAAACATCGGGGAATCGGTTCCCCTGAGGATCATTATCAGCGGGCGGGATTTTGACCCGAATCGGCACTCGACGATGCTGCGAAAACTCCGGCTTTACAATGACTTGCGCAGTTTTGCAGCCACCATCAAAGAACAAAACGTTTCATTGCTAGAAATGGTTGCACTCCTCAAAGACACTAACAGGAGTTTCCCTGATCGTCGCTCCGATTTGATCGACCTGGTGGACATCGTTTCAAAACAACAGGAACAAGCTGAGAATCTGCTCGCAAAAGCCACCGCGGTTCTGAAGACCATGCCTCCTGGAGCGGATGCGTATGACCTCGATTTGACCGCGCGAGTTGTGGCAAGAATCCAGCACGAACACACCAACTTGGCGATCCTGCAAGCTGAAGCACTCGACTTGGCAGACGAAACCCGGCCCAGGCAGCAAAAAATCCAGGAACTGGAAGCCACGCTGAACCGAATTGCCGACGATGCCAACAGCCTGGTCCCCCATTTCCAGGCTTTTGCGACTCACAATTTCCTGGCGGGCATCGCTTCGGACTTTCATTCGATGGAATCCCAGCAGAAACAACTTCTCCAGACAGCCACCGATTCGTGGGACCGTTTAAAACGGCAACAGGCGGTTGTCACCGGGCAAATGGAAGAAATTTCAGAACTCATCGATTTGCATGCAAACGGTCTCCCCGCCGCGGTGACTGGTCAACTGACGGCCCTCAACAGCTGGATTAAAACAGAACTGGAAAAATTCCAGCAGGCAGGTGAGTCCGAAGACAAGTTCCCACAACTTAAATCCGCAGCCCTCAACCTGGAGAAACAACTTGGCACCAGGCAGCGTTTCGACATCCTTGATGGTGGCCTTCCACAGCGGATAACCGGAGCTCGCAGGGATTTCGAAAATCGATCCGGTAGTTTGTACGCGCCTCTTTATGAAGCGGCCAACTCGGCCAGTGAAGCAAAGCGACTAGGTGGTCTTGAACCGGGGCAATCGGAAAACCAGGAATCGAAAATTCAATTCCGTGAGATGGAACTCACCCTTCGTCATGAACCGAGTCTGGAACAGTTTCGGGCACGACGGGAAATTACTCAGGGCAGGCGAGATACCGACGCGCAGTTTGCCGCAGACGCCGGTTTGACGTTTCGTGCTGCGAGTTTCTTGATTTCAACACACAAGAAAAAGGCACCCGATTCAAAGGCCCACGAACATCTGCTCGAGATTTCTCCCGCCTATCGAACGCTCGAGGCAGGACACGCACTTAAGCAGACGGAACTCGCCTTAAACCTGCTGCTGAACCTCGAACGATGGAACTCTACGCGGCATAGCTCCATCACTGACCACCCCCGCCAATGGGAGGCGATTGTCTACGGACTTGAATTCGCTTCTGCCCGGTTGCGCGATGCCGGCATCGACACCCACAGCGAATCCCGGGGTCAACGGATTGTCACCCGGATTGGAAACATTCGATCGTCGAGTGAATTCAACCGGGTGAATCAAAAAATTGGCCAACGTCGATGGAAACGTGACGAAGTGGTTTCGGCAGCCAACGAAATTTCCACGATCAGGAATCGTGTTGCAGAAATCAACCGCGAAATGAAACCGGCGATGGACGAGGCACGGGCCATCATCCAAAAGTACGCTCCCACGATTCCAGAAATGGCAAAAGAAGCAGCAAAAGAAATTCGCGACCTCGAAAAAGAAACAACCGATGTTGCCGACAGCGCTATTTCCGAACAGGAAGAGAACCAGCAGGAGATAAAGGATCTTGAAAAGAAACAGGAGCAGGTGAACCAGCAACTGGATGACCTGTTTGATGCCCTGGTGGAAGATGCCAACAAGCAGGACCTTCTCGATGACCAGCAGCGCGAGCGTGCACGGGATGCCGACGACAGTATCCAGATGGTCAAGGAGCCTGCCAAGCAAATGAACAAAGCACTGGAGGAGGCCGTTGAAGCACCCCAGGGCAAACCGCAGGCAGAGGAGCTTTCCAACGCGGTAGAACAGCAGGAACGAACCGCCCAGGCGCTGGAACAGGTTGCAGAGCATTATGAAAAAATGGACCAGGGCGAAGACGTTGCCGCATCAAGAGCCGAGCTGCGAAAATTTGAACAACAAACGGGAGTCGAAAACCAGCTTGACGAGAACTTCCAGGAGGCCGAAGAGCTGGCCAAAATGTCGCAACAAAATCCCCAGGACCTGATGAAAGAACTGGAAGCCGAGTTGCAGAAAAATCCAGCGATGCAAGAAAAGCTTTCCGAAATCGCCAAGAACACGATGGAAGATGCAAAGAATGCATTAAGTGAAGCAGCTGAGCGAGAGAACAGTATTCAACGTCGCAATGAACAGTCGGACGCTGACCTGCGAGAAAAGAAGGCGGAATTGGCAAGCGAGCTACGCGAAGTGGGTGCCGAGGCTGCCCAGCTCTCGCGAGAACTCGTGCAGAATGCGAAACAGGCTGCCGCCCAGGGGAAAACGCCCGAGGCGCAAAAACAGATTTCCGAGGCACAACAGGATTTGAACGAAGCTGCCGCCAAAGCATCGAGCGCCCACCCGAACCAGTTGTTGAAATCATGTATTCGGAGTTGAAGATCCACTTCTGTTGCGTGGTACTGCCCAGCTGCGTCTCGTCGTCGTAGCCAA
>JABACA010000138.1 GCA_014237975.1 Mariniblastus sp.
GCCTGTCGGCCCGGACTTCAATTTGACCGATGTTGAACGGAAGGTCGCCTTGGGATGCTGTCGCACATCAAAAAAATCCGGGCTCTTCAGATGACCTGTCAACTTGGGAATCTCAGTCCACATCGAAGGTGTCTCAATATCAAACGCTACTGCCTTCAAGCCGCCATCGACCACTTTGGCACTCCCTGTAAATTTGCTGAACCCCCCTTTGCGAGGATCGGGTTTTGAACCTTCGTGCTCACCGACAAAATCAATGCGGGCATTGCCTGGTGCCAACGCGACGGAGCCAGAATCAACCTTAACTGGCTTAAGAGACTTTTTAGCTTTTGGTTGATCCTGCGCAAGACAAAAGGCCATCGACAGGGTCAATACTACGGGAACGGCGATCATATTCAGCACCACAAACTTCATAAAAAAACTCCATCTATCAACAAAGCGTTCTCAAAATTTTGAAAATTCAATTCACCTCGCAAATACCACTAACGACATTTACTCTATCGTTTTCCAAGATACGGCTCGCCTCCACAAGGACACAGGGAACCATCCCGCTATCAATTTCCAGTACACTGCCGATCGGTTTGCATCCAGGTGAGACCCAGACATCGAGCCTCTTCGGTCTCGCGCAAGTCACGTGCCATTTCAAAAGTCCTCAACTTATTTTAAATTTTCTTAACAAAAAGTTAAGCTGGGCATTTTCTACCACGTTTTCTTCAGAAAAACTGGTGTTTCCAGCATCGCCTACGCGTTTTATCTGACCATTTTCAGGTGACAAATCCGATTAATTCAACAAGGTTATCTAAACAGTAATGCTTACCACGTCGGTCCCTACCAATGAAGAACACTTTCAACCAGCAGGCCATCCGGTTTTCATCGGCCCTGGTAGTGGTATTCATCTCGACCATGGCGATTGCCCAGCAACCAAGAGAAACAGACTTATCAATCGAGACAGTCGAATTCAACAAGTCGCTGGTCAGCAAAGGTGATACCAGTGAGGCGAACATCCTGGCAGAATTTGAATCCCTCAAACTGCGAATCGCCGAATTGGAGCAGGACCAGGATAGCGCACCCGCTCCGATCGATCGGGACCTGAGAAGTCGACTGGAAAATCTGGAAACATCCTCTGAAAAAAATGCCGGAGAAGTCAGCAGCCTGAAGAGCAGCTTGAATGGCGTGCTGCATCACAGTCACAAAAATCCGAAAATGAACTTCTTTGGTCGTATCCACCTCGATTACTGGGGGTTCCCTGATGTCGCGGATCCGGTCGCTGATTACCTGGAGAATACTGATGCTTACCAATGGCCCAGTCCAGGGGTCCCGGCAGGTCCTAATCTCCCTGTTAAAGAGCGGTGGAATTTCCGCCGGGTTCGAATTGGTGTCAAAGGGGACCTGAATGACAACATGCTTTACAAGTACGAGGCAGAGTTTGCTGGGGGTAGCGGAAAAACGCAGTACCGCGATCTGTACTTTGGATTCAAGGGACTACCCGTCTTTCAAACCGTATTGATTGGTAACCAAAAACGCCCGTATGGCCTGGATCACCTGAACAGCAGTCGCTACAACATCTTCATCGAACGACCATTCGTCATTGAAGGATTCAACCAGGACGCCCGCCGCTTGGGGATCTGCAGCTACGGCCTGAGTGAAGACGAGCGTTACAACTGGCGTTTTGGCTTCTTCAGTCAAAGGTACACTCAGGACAGTAGCGGCTGGAAAGGTACTAACTTTCCCGGTGAACTTGCCGGACGCTGGGCAACCACGTTCTGGTGGGACGAGGCATCGGACGGACGGGGTTATGGTCACTTTGCCGTATCGGGAGTCCTGGGAGACGCCAAGAATGCGGCTTTGGACGGCATCAAACTCTACCGGACCCGACCCGAAGCTCGATCGGACAAAAGGTGGTTAGACACGGGTGTCATCGATGATGCAGAAATGTCATCCATCATCGGACTGGAGTACGTCTTGAATGTGGGTGCCTTTCAATTTTGCGGGGAATACTTGAATAGTAACGTCTCCCGAAAGACAGCCAGAGACCTTCAATTTGATGGTGGCTACTTTTATGTCGCCTACATGTTGACCGGTGAGCATATGCCATGGAACCGGAAATCGGGAACACTGGCCCGTCTCAAGCCGTTCGAAAATTTCTTTCTGGTGCGTGATTGCGATGGATGCCTGCGGCGGGGAACCGGTGCCTGGCAGATTGCCGCCCGTTACTCCAAGGCCGATTTCACCGACCAGGATGGCCCGATCAGTGAAAACATCTACGGCGGTAACGGTCATTCCTTGACACTCGACCTGAACTGGTACTGGAATCCGCACGCCCGAATGCAATTCAATTGGCTGGTCGGTGCCATCAAAGACAGAAGAATCACCAACCCAAACCCACCCGGAAATATACAAGACGTCAACGGCGATTACGACATCATTGGTGCTCGCTGGATGGTCGATTTCTAGACCGCGTCACCCGCAAGTTGAAAAGAAACAATAAACCAAACGGAAATGAACGCCATGAATCATATTAAAACCACGATGGCGGTCGTGATGACATTCACTCTTGGCCTGTCGTCAATCGCTTTGGCACAACAGCCAACCGCCATCCAGGCGGCCTGCAATACGAACTGTGATACGTCCAACGCCTGTGGGTGCGACGGAGCTGGCTGCCAGTCTTGCAGCAATAGTAAAAACTGCACACCTCTCCGACCACGCATTCAGTGTGGCAAGTGCAACGGCACATGCTATCTCAAGGTCGAGCAAAGCACCAAGGAAAAAAGTTGTTTCAAGGTCGAAGCGAAACAGATCTGTATTCCCCGTGTCCGATTTCCCTGGCAAACCAAAGACAAGTGCAACCGTTGCGACGCTTGCGACAGTGGCCAATGTTGCAGCACCCAGTGTGGGCGGGTCAAAACGATCCTAGTGCTGAAGAAACACAAATATGAATGCCCAGCCTGCAAGTACAGCTGGGAAATTGTAGGGGGAGGATGTTGCGACAGTGCTAATTGTGACGGCTGCTCAAGTGGCAACTGCGATGTGGATGTTGTACCGCCGGCAGTCGGACAAGCGCAACGTGGCAAGGTGCAGCCAATGGTCCCGGCACGGCCAGCCATCGCAACCCAACGTGAGGTACCGGTTGGCAGCTCGACACCAATGATCATTTCGGCGGAAGAATGGCGAAAACAGGCACCTGCCAAACCCGCCCGTTCCACGACGAACGCCACTAATCGTTAGCCGTTATCACAGCGGGTACCGAGAGTCAAAACCCGGCATTTCAACCGACCAACGCTTCCACAAAAAAAGCCTGCCCATTTCCTGGGCAGGCTTATGTTTCTCATAAAGGCAAGTGTTCGTCCTAGACAGGTACGACCAACGAACCGTACTTGGTTGAACCGCTGTCCAAGGCAAACTGCTGCAGGTCCTCGGTGCATTGCGTGTAGACACTTCTCAGATCAACAACAGCACCGCCAATTCGCAACGTCTCAACGCGGTAGGCACCCCATTTTTGATTATTAATCGTGACGGATCCCTGAGAACGGCCACCATCCATCGTGTAATCGATGACCAAGTCTCGACCTTCTGCACGGAATGACAGGTCCTCTGTAAAGTCATCAAACCCGGGGAATTCGCGGAACCGCACAGTATCCCAACCAGCCAACTGATTTTCAAAAATGAAATCATCACCATCGGCAATCCCAACCACAAATGTATCGTTGTTGGCTCCACCGGTCATGGTATCCGTGCCACCAAAGCCATGGATTTCATCTTCACCAGCTCCGCCGTCAATCACATTTGCACCTTCGTTACCGAAAATGGTGTCGTCTCTGGAACTTCCAATCGCATTTTCCATTTGAACATTCATCGCCAAGGCAATGTTGTTGACTGCCATTCCAATTGAACTAATTCGGCCTTCGCGTAAATCTACCACACAATTTGAAAACGATCCTTCGGCAGACAACGTGTCGGTACCGTCCGCATCCCAAATGGTCCAAGCAGCTATTTGACTGCCCCACGTATTTGCAATGCTATAAACATCATCGCCGGTCCGGGTGTTCATATTAGCACCGTAAAGCGCCTGTAGTTCATGAATGTCATAAAGAGAATGAGTCGAAGGTGAAATAAAGTCAGGTCGAGGCGTATAGGACATCAGCGTATACACTTCATTGTCCGTCACAGGAGGTAGAATCGGTACACCATCAAAGGGATGTTTCAGACCCAATGCATGCCCCAATTCGTGCATGAACACTGTAAATTCGCCCGTTCCGTTCGACCAATCCTGGTCAGAAAGCTGGCCAATGATATCACCATTATCATTGATGGACAACAAGTTGAACCACATGTCGCCACCCGTCTCTACGCCACTCGGATAAAAGGCATACGCGGCCGTATCCGAATCCATGGTGTAATTACCCATGCGAATGATGCCACCCCTCCATCCCGTCTTCTCCTGGATGGAACTATCCGCCACCTCCTGGAATTCAAGGTTGCAATAACTTTCAACCGCGCTGAACGCCCTTCGCGCCGCATTGCGCTGGGTATTACGAAACGTACCAAACCAGTTATCACCAGTCGCATCACCCGAGGCGTAGCCTGGGAATGCATGCATGAAACTGTAGGTTACGAGATTCGGCTCTGGCAAAACGGACCAATTGTAATCAGTCCAGGTGTTACCGGAGACAAGCGCCGCATCAAATTCCGGGTGGGTTGAAACGGTAACTCTCGTCCAATCACTCCAGAAAACACCATTGTTCCCCCGGGCGTATAACTCGTCATCTTCGCGCGATTCAAATGGTCCAGAAACAAAGTTAAGGTTGTTGAACTGCGAGGTGCTAAATTCGTAAATCTCACCGACATTCAACCGGCTACCAGAATAAGACAAATATCCTGAGATATCAGCTTCACCACCACTGTCGGTCAAGTCCATGATTTCAAATTTCGTCAGCGATGGCCCCGCATCCAACTGCCCATACAGTTCCGTGACTTCCAGCACTTCAAGTTGAGGCGTATAGATATAATGGTCCTCCGCAATTTCTGGCTGGAACACCGTCGACAAAACGATTCTCTCAATGGGACTCCAGTATCGACCATCATGGACACGAACATTAATTCGCTCGTTCATCATCCGGTCGGCACCCATGTACTCGAGCTTATCCATATCCGAGTAGTCAATGACGTGCCATTGCTTGGCGGCCAGCTGAACTCCATCCAAAACCATATAACCACTATGATCATGGCTACTTGTATCCCAGAAGGCGACCGATTTGATCGAGTTGCCATCCGCATCATGAAATGTCAGGTAAGGATCAAGTGAAACGAGTTCCCGGGTAGGCACGATGTCTGCATCAAACTCTACCGTGGGACTGTTTTTATTCTTGCTGGTCGTCGCGTTGGCAATACTAACCGCACTCCAAGCTGACCCATCATAAGCAAAGACCCGAATTTTCTCGACGCCTTCATGAAAGCCATAGTAATGGAGGTCATCGAATTGATTGGCTTCAACGTAATGAAACTGACCCTGGGCCAACGTTGTATTACCAAGCTTAAAGTAACTGTTGTTAATCAAGTCATCTTTAATGTAATACCTCAGGATTGGAAATCCGTCCGGATCGAAAGCTGAGACAAACGTATTGGCCGCAACTACCTCGTTGCCCAAAACAGAAAAATCCAGAGCGGTAGCCTCGGGAGGAGTTATTTGTTGACGTGTCGTATACATCACCGCCGTAGCATTCACGCTGCTCCATAACAATCCATCCCAAGCCTGAACCATAAATTCTTCGTTGGCAATTTGAGCACCGCCAACATAAAACATAGTGCCTAGGTCGACTGCATCTATTTCTGTCATCGAACCATTAGTCAGCGCTGATCCGTTGAGACTAAAGTAGCCCGAGTTCGCATCCGAAGAAAAGTCCTGAAAACGATACTTCAGAATTGGATCACTATCTGGATCTGAAACCGAGAACAAATCGGTAGCAACAACCGTTGCATTCATCAACACAGTTTGGTCAGTCACATTGACGATGGGAGCCTGGTTTGGCATTTTCTGAACCCTAATGAAAGAAATCGATATGGGGGGATGTGTTCCGCTTGCATCAAGACCGAATTCAATGGGTTCTCTGCCATCTTTCCAATCTCTCAACAACTGGTTTCATTCTAATTAAACACCCTTTTACCGCAAACATTTAAAGAGCCTAGAAATCGAATTCGCAGTAATAACGTGGGGGTTCCCCCCATTATGGTTGTATTAATTAATTCAAAACAGACGGTTGTAGCCATTTAAAGGTGTTATAAGTCCAAACGGAACGGGGTGGGAATGCTTGAACACACCTTTAATAAAGCACCAGGGTGATTTGTCCAAACCCGTTTTTTCAATATTCGTCGTGTCTCCCGAGTGATCCGGGTAACGGTTTTTGAGCCAATCAGCCCAAGGTGCTTGCACTGTTTATCTGAAAAATACGGTTTCAACATCTTTGACGACTCAGCCGGCAGCCACCGGGTTCGGCAACCGCCTCATTTTGAGATTCCAACTGGGCAGTCGATTCCAGCTTGGCTCAATTCCCGCCCCGTGCGGCCAATCTGCATCGCCTCGATCACGGACAAATCCTCCCAGCCATGGCCCGGCCTGCGCGCAACCTTTGTTCCCGCGGCCGTTTTTCTCCTCAAAGTGCGAACAGGAAGAAATTGTGCGGTTAGCACTGGCGACCCGCCATTTGCAGAAATCTGAAACTGGGATCATCCTTCCCGTCCAGCAGGTCAACCAATTGTTGCCCAACGATGGGAAGAAACTTGAAACCATGCCCGGACATGCCACCCGCAACGACAACGTTCTCGTAACGAGGATGGCGATCAATGACGAAATGGCCATCGGGGCTCATCGTATACATGCAGGTGCTGTTATGCACCAGGCGACGTTTCGTGAAATTCAAATGGCGGTCGAGAAATCGTTCACAACGACCCTGGTCCTGCAAATTCACGTTCCGATCCAACTTAGATGGGTCGACAACTACTTGGCCGCCCGAGTGTTCGGCCACCTTGATCCCAAGACGATCGAGTTCGGGGAAACCATAGAAACAACCGTCATCGGTTTCAAAAAGGTAACACGGAAAACCATTCTCGTATTTGGCATCGACTCGATCGATCTGGAACCACTGCTGCTGTTTTCGAATCACTTCAAAATGAAAATCGAGTTCCACCAAGACCTGCTGAGTCCAAGGTCCTGCTGCCACGATTAATCGCTCGGTTTCCAGCCTGCCTTGGTTCGTGTCAATCGAAATCAATCCCTGGTCGTCAACATGGTACGACCGAACCTCAGTATTGGCACGGATCTGTGCTCCCGCCAAGCGAGCCAACTTTAACAAACTGGCAACACATGTCTCAACACGGAGGAAGCCTGCCGATTCTTCGAAAACACCCACATGGGTTGAATCCGGTTTGAAGATCGGAAACCGCTCTGACAGTTCTGCAATCGTCAAAATTTCTACCGGCAAACCATGCTGCTTGGCACTTCCCAGAACACCCTGAACCACTTCTCCATCGGGTGGACCAACCTGTAACAACCCTGTTTTTTCTACCAGCCATTCGCCCGTTTCAAGCTGCAGTTTATCCCATGCCTCCCAGGCCCGTTGTGCCAACGGGACGTAGTCGGGATGTTCAAAATAGGCAGTCCGAATAATTCGCGTTTGACCGTGTGAACTACCCCGGTCATGGACTGCTCCAAACTGCTCGACCCCCAGGGTGTTCCAGCCTCTTTGGGCGGCAGAATGCAAGGCCGCACTACCCACGCCACCAAGGCCCAGAACGATACAATCGTAAACCACTGCGTTAACCTTTTAAACGGATGGAAGGAATCTGAAACTCTAGTACTCTACAACTCGCCAGTCCGCTGGTCGGTCCCGGGCAAGATTGGCCCGAGACATCATCAAGTACTTCAAGTTCCCAAAAAAAGCCGGCGGTCCAGGACGCTGTCGTTGCGCCGCACACGGTTCAACCGGTCGTTCTCAACCACAATCCTAGTAGTTGGGCGTCGGCGGCCGGTACTGGTCAATGTCAATTGTCTTGAACCAATCTATCGTTTTTTGCAAACCTTCCCGTAGCTGGACGGCTGGGCCCCAATCAAGATGTTTCTTGGCAAGCGAGATATCTGGTTGTCCTCGAGTCTTGTCGTCTGCGGGCAATTGCTCGTAAACCAGCTTCGATGGACTGCCTTTTACCTCAATCACCATCTCGGCCAACTGTTTGATGGTATATTCGCCCGGGTTACCAATATTTATGGGGCCCGTCACTTCATCTGGCGCGTTCATCAACCGAATAAAGCCTTCAACCAGATCGTCCCGGTAACAAAAAGACCGGGTTTGCAATCCATCCCCGAAGATCGTGATATCATCGCCAGCCAGTGCCTGACGAATAAAGTTACTGACCACACGGCCGTCAAAAGGATGCATCCGGGGACCATAGGTATTGAAGATACGGCAAATCCGGATTTTCATTTTGTGCATCCGGTAATAGTCCATGAACAGTGTCTCCGCAGCCCGCTTGCCCTCGTCATAACAGGCACGAACACCGATGGGATTAACGGATCCACGGTATGACTCCGGTTGCGGATGTACTTCCGGGTCACCATAGACTTCGCTGGTCGATGCCTGGAAGACCTTGGCGTTACAACGCTTGGCCATACCCAACAAATTGATCACTCCGATGACAGACGTCTTCATCGTTTTGACCGGGTTGTACTGGTAATGACCAGGTGAGGCAGGGCACGCCAAGTTATATATCTCGTCAACCTCCAACCATAAAGGATGGACAATATCGTGTCTTATCAATTCAAAGTTGGCCTGCCCCAACAGGTGCGCCACGTTCGATTTCTGACTGGTGAAGAAATTATCGACGCAAATGACATCGTGACCTTCGCCGACCAGCCGTTCACAAAGGTGTGATCCCAAAAATCCGGCCCCGCCGGTTACGACAATTCTTTTGACTTGTGACACGAAGCGACCATCTCCAACCAATGCCCCATGGGGCGACCATACATCCAATTTGTTTAAAACTTGCCCATAATTTGACATTCACCGAGGAAATTGACAATAGAGGTGATTTCACGGGTTCACATCGGAACGGGTTCAAATCAATCATCTGGTCATTTCCGCCAGTCGTTAGTCGCCACCCTCTGACCAGTGGTAATCGACCCAATCCAACAAAAAACCGTAACAACAGAGGCGATCCGGCTAAGATCCACTGGAAATGGGGTGTCGGTGTTTTCCGCTGCCGTGGAATTCCGATTGATCTTGACCTAAAAATCCGTCAGGCATTAAATTTAAGTCAATTCAGCCACACCGGCGATCCAAGGAAAATCAGCGCATCCATGATGGAAGCCATTACGAACGGAGTCGATCGATGAAAGCCCTCTCAACGTTAATGCTGCCCCTTTGCCTGGGACTGTTACTCGTTCAACCTGAACCCCTGATGGGTCAGTTAATGGGGCTTCAAAAAGAAGAGCGGATCATCTCTGAGGCAAGCGAGGTTTTCAACGAGATCATGGCCATTCCCGCCAAGCGGATTCCCCGCAGGATGCTACAGGATGCGGCAGGTGTTGCCATCATTCCCAACGTGATCAAAGGCGGTTTTGTGATTGGAGCCCGATTTGGAACGGGTGTCGTTCTGATCCGGGACCCCAAGGGGGGCTGGCACGCACCCGTATTTATCAAATTGACCGGTGGCAATATCGGCTGGCAGGCCGGTGTCCAATCGACCGATGTGATCCTGGTTTTCAAGACGCAACAGAGCGTGCAAGGACTGTTGTCTGGAAAACTGACCCTGGGTGCCGATGCATCGGTCGCTGCCGGACCGATTGGTCGCCAGGCGTCGGCAGCCACGGATGGTCAACTGTCAGCCGAAATATTTTCTTATTCCCGTAGCCGTGGTCTGTTCCTCGGTGTTTCACTGGATGGCTCGATCATCCAGGTCGATACGATGGCCAATGCTGAGTATTACCGCTCACCCGCACCCGGGGCACCGGTCGTAGTCCCCGAGGCTGCCAAGGCGCTCGTGCAACAAGTCGTCCCTTACACCAAAACATCCGTTCCCGCCGTTCCGGCCGTTCCGGCCGTTCCCGCTTCGACGCAGCTCACCCCGGTCAACCCGATCCTGGCGCAACAATACGCCAAGCAAGAAACGGAGCACGTGCGGGACGAACTGGCAAAATTTGCGCCCGAATTGTACGAAAAGCTCGATCCAAGTTGGCAGAGCTACCTGGCATTGCCGGCAGCCGTATTCCAGGCTTCCGGCCATCCATCGTTGGCAGCTCTGAATACCAGTTTGGCCAGATTTGACACGGTCCGCGCCAACCCGAAATACGCCGCGTTGGCCAACCAGCCAAAATTCCAATCAACCTATGGACTGCTCAAGCACTATATTGCGGAGTTGTCCAATACCAGTACAACGCTGAACCTGCCGCTGCCGCCGGCGGCGCCAGCCAGCCAATAGACCGGGAAACCAGCCAGCACCTACCCGCCTGGCAATGTTTCAGATGGAAACAAAACGCATATCGGGGCGGTCGCATTGGCCACTTGGCGTGCAAAAACCAGCTCGCCCGTTTCCTGGTCAATCTCGAATAGGGCGAGTGTGTTGGAGTGTTGCCCGGCAGCAATCAGCCATTTCCCCGTCGGGTCAATATTGAAATTTCTCGGACAGGAACCTCGAATCGACTCGCGTTCCACCAATTCAAGTTTCCCGTTTTCCGGGTCGAACGAAAACACGGAAATGGAGTCGTGTCCGCGGTTCGAGGTGTAAACGAAACGACCGCTGGGATGAACACGGATCTCGGCAGCAGAATTCATGTGTTTATCTTTAAGCCTGTCCGGAAGCGTTTCAATCTCATACCTATCATCCAGCGTACCGGTCGCCGGATCATACTTGAAAACACTAATGGTGAGGGTCAGTTCGTTCAGCACAAACACGTAATTTCCAGACGGGTGAAATTTCATATGCCTTGGACCGGAACCGGGTGGTACGGCAACTTTTGATTTCAACTTGACTCTACCTGTTCCTGGCTCCATCTCGTAAACCACCACCTGGTCCATGCCCAGATCGGGCACCATCAGGAATCGATTGTCGGGGCTGGTGCCAACCCAGTGCGGATGGGCCGTTTCCTGCCGCTGCTTGTAAATCCCTGAACCTTGGCCGTGTTCGACCGTTTGAACACGATGATCAAGATCGCCTGCCTGGTTCAAACGATAGGTCGTGATCGATCCACCACCGTATTGTGCCGACATCAAAACGGTACCTGTTTGATCCACGGCAATGCAGGCAGCGCCGCCGTCATTGGTGGATAACGTTCCCAACTGTTTCAGTTGCTTGGAATGACCAGCAGTTTGTTGGGATGGAGACGTTTTTCCGGCTGCCTTCTGGGTGATCGCAAAGGCGGTCACCTCTCCACTGTTTTCCCGGCTGGTGGCATAAAGAACTTTGCCATTGGGGTGGAGAGCCAGAAATCCGGCCCCTTTTATGTTGCTGGCCAATACAGGCTGACTCAATTCACCCTTGGACGTGTCCAGCGTCATGTGGTAGATCCCCGCTTTTGACGAACCGATCCAGAGGTCGACCTGTTGAGCAGTCGTTTTCATAACCATGGGCGAAAGGCACAGAAGCATTACAATGGCTGCCAACGTGGCGGCCGTCCGGCAGGTAAAGGAACGGCACCAACCAGCGGCGTATGGACTACGGTTCATTCTGAAAACCTCCATTAACGGTAAACAACATTCGATCAAATCGAACTCTGACGATGATTCCAGCGACCACCGCACATCGCGGGTCAGGCCGAGTTCCGACCCGTCTATCAAGACGAGTTCCAACCTGCCGATCAAGGATTGTTTTTCCGGCAGCCACAACCGGCGTCGAAGC
>JABACA010000139.1 GCA_014237975.1 Mariniblastus sp.
ATGACCGGCCGCAGCCCAATCCGAACCAAGGTGACCAACCATGGCCGCTACCTGCGCCCGCATGAGCAAACCATTGGCGAAACGCTGAAAGCGGCCGGGTACGTGACAGGTATTTTCGGCAAAGTCCACCTCGGCTCGGGACAACCCGACTCGCCCTGCAACCCCGGCGGTATGGGATTCGATGAATGGGTGATCGGCCTCAACTTCTTTGATAATGATCCCTACTTGAGCCGCAACGGACAGATCGAGCATCGTGAGGGCAAGGGTTCGGTCATCCTGATGGACGAGGCGATTGCCTTCCTGCAGAAACACCAGGACGGCGATCGGCCAATCTTTGCGGTTGTCTGGTTCCCCTCGCCTCACGTTCCGCATAACGAAGTGCCAGATGGATCCAGTCTTTACGCTGGCAAGAAAGACGCCGGGTACTACCGGGAGATTACGCTGCTCGACCAACAAGTCGGACGTCTCCGCGGTGAGCTCAGAAGCCTGGGAATCGCAGACAATACGATCCTCTGGTACTGCAGTGATAACGGGGGGCTGGTCCGGGATACCTCGGGGGGTCGAGCAAAGAAGGGCAGTATCTACGAAGGAGGCCTGCGCGTTCCGGGTATCATCGAATGGCCCGCCCGCAAGCTCGAGGGCCGAACGGCGGTACCCATGTCCACGTGTGATATGTACCCCACCCTGATGGCGATGGCCAACGTGAAATTGGATGCACCGCACCCACTCGATGGCATCGATGTCAGCGAGATCATTGCCGGAACGGTCGAAACGCGCCGTAAGCCGATCGGATTTTGGCACCAATTCCAGGGCGGACAATCCACCCGCAGCGACCAGATTCAGCAGGCCATCCTGGCCAAGCAACAGGCGGCTGCGCCATTGCCACACGACCCTCCGCGGATGCGCAAGGATGTCGATGAATTCCCGCAGTTTCCCGAAAAAACCGCCAATGGACACGCGGCCTGGAACGATTGGCCGTGGAAGCTGCACCGGATCAACGGCAAGACATTCGAATTGTATCACCTGATCGATGATCCGCTGGAAACGACCGATCTTTCCCAGGATCCCCAACAGGGCCGGCGGCTTGAGCGAATGAAGACAGAGCTGGACGCCTGGATGCGTTCGGTTGTGCGAAGCATCAATGGAGAAGATTACCAGTAAGTCCCCGTCAGACTGGCCGAACCATCCGCGGGTCGAGGACGATTAACCTGACGACGGCGCCGTTGATATTTTTAATTCCGGGCTAAAACGTCGACCCGGTCAACTTGGACGTGATGTCACTTTCCCATGAAACCACGATTTCCCTGCATGTTCGCCATCGCGGTTGTGGCTGGCCTAACCGTTCATGCCCAAGCCGAAAAGGCTCCCCTCAGCCTGAGTGAATTGCAGAAATCGGACCTGATCGTTGTCGGAACGATAAAACAGATCCGAATTGAGTCGGAACCGTCACGAATTGAACGTTCCTTCGGTAACTACGATTGGGGCATTTACGTCACCCTGGCGGTCGAGCATGTCGAGAAGGGTGAACTAACCGACACCGAGATTGAGTTCCGGTGCTTTCGAATCAAAACCCGTCGCAGTCAAATGGAGTTCTTGACACCCAGCGGACATCGACCGATCCCTGGCCCGGGCAAAAGAATTCGTGCTTATCTCAACGGAGGAAAACCGATTTGGTTTGCGGCCCTACCGAACGGCATCACCGCACCCGGGGCCAATGATGACGCGAGCGTTGGGCCAAGTGGCCGCCTCGGGGACGCCGATCAAGTAGCTCAATTGCCCGGTGGAAGATTCACGTACTTTCTGCCGCTGGAACAGTGGGCCTTCATCTTCGTCGTTGCGGTTCCGCTGACCTTTCTGGCCATCGTTTGGATACGCTGGTTGACCGGGAGACGGAAGAGGAGCGTTCGAGATCCGACATGACAAACCCTTGAACCGAAGTCAAATTAGCCATCCTGCCGGTCGCTTGATATAATCATGGTTCGAACTAAATAGTTCGGTTCGCATTTCCCGGACGTTACCTGAAGAGGACGCCATGCCTACCCTGACTCGCCGCCACGCCTTCCGCATCGGGGCAGCCCTGGCGATCCCGCCGGCGATGCTGACACTGGGCGGTGGATGCCAACCACTTGGCCCCGACCCTGTTCAGCCACCGGAATCCAAGGATGCGCTGAAATCCAAGGATAGGCTGAACCGTGAACCTCAAGCGTCGCATCCACCTGAGCCGGCGGACGCTATGCAGATTCAATACCTGGAGATTGTGACACCCAAAGTCGACGCCCTCTGTCGTCAATACGCAACCATCTATGATCTTCCCTTCAGTGAACCCGATGCCAACCTGGGCGGCGCCCGGACGGCAAAACTGCAGGGCGGCGGCATGATCGGCATTCGCGGACCGTTGCGTGATACCGAAACACCGGTCGTGCGACCGTACCTGCTTGTCGATGATATCCAGGCCGCGGTCAAGTCGGCCGCCGAAGCAGGTGCCAAAATCGCGATGCCTCCCACAACGATCCCCGAGCATGGCCTGTTCGCGATCGTCATCCACGGTGGCATCGAGTGTGGATTCTGGCAAAATTGATTCCACGACGCAGGCCACCTAACCCTGCAAGGGACCGAAGCGTGGCTCATCTCGCGGCTTTTTGCTACACTTCTGCTTCCGGCTGAACCATGGGTCCAACCATCGCTTATATCCGCCAACCTCGGAACTTGACCATGCCAACCCGTCTCGTTTCTTTTTTGACTATCTGTTTGCTTCTCCCACTTGTTGCCGTGGCCCAGGAAGCAACGAAGAACCCTTCACTGGAAAAACTGCACCAGGCGATCGCCGAAATCGTCAGCAAGCATTACCCAGAGTCAACCTCGCATCTCTTTGAACAGACGATCGGTTTCGAACACGCGACACGGGTCTATGTGACACGGCTCGCCGCGAAGTACCCCCCGGGAGTGAAACCACCAGTGGCGCCAGAACGCGGCCCGCTGGCCAACGGTGTCTGGGGACAAGTCTGGTACCGGGATGGCGACATGAACGACCAGCCCGCTTACCAAAGAAGTGAGGGGGTCATGCAGCGGGAGTTTTTCAAAGAACACCGCTACTATGCCAATGATGCTCAAAAGCAAGGCCATCTCATCGTCACCTTGCGTCTTCCACTGGAGACCACCCCCAAACATAGGCAATTCGTCACGGAGTTGCGGGCCTTATTAAACCAGTTTGGGAAATATGTGCCTGCCCCGGAGGGTTAGACAGGCGTTGGACCGAAACGGGTTCGGCCGTTATGATCTGTCTTCGCGGGATCGTTGGCGCGCGCGCTGACCGCCGCTCGACCAGATTCAAACCGTAAAGGGCGACCTGATCCATCGCTTGAAATGGTTGGGCGGTTTGAAATGACGAAGCATTCCTCGCAACTGGGTGATTACAAACATTACCTCGATTTGAGATTCACCATGGCAAGACTTTTTCACCTGACGATTCTGACCCTCCTCCTCGCCGTTGCGGCAGGGAGTCTGAGCGCCCAACAACCGGCAGCAGGAAATCGGAACGATCGATCCGCGACAATCCAGGAGCAGATCGCTGCCCGGCAAACAACATCCAAACTACCGAAAAACGTGGCAGCGATTTTGCAGACGATTCCCGACGACACGGTGATCGGCCTGGTCGTGCTCGATGACCAGGGCAAGGTCGTTTACCAGCACAACTCCCGGCGGGAACTGCCGGCCGCCAGTTCGATCAAATCGATCCTGCTGCTCGAACTGTTTAATCGGTACGCCGAAGAGTTGGACCGGCAACCACGCGATGACATTGCCGCCATCGTGCAAAACAGAAAACACCCGGCCATCGCCCACTTCCCTGAAACGAGACAACAGGAATTGGACGATCAACTTTCGGGGGTTTCGATCAGGCAACTCGGTTTAATCCTCATCGATTCCAAGGATCGATCTGGCAAGCCGTACTCGAATCTCGTCTACAATGCCGCGGCCAACGTGGCGATCGCCCTGCTGGGCGGTCCCGCCGCGGCCACCGCGCAAATGCAGCAGCGCCACGACGCCTTTCAAGGTGCCCACCTGAGGCGATACATGTTGGCCCGGCGGAATGTGACCGGCGACAACACGGCCACCCCGCTCGCCCTGGCGACCCTCTTTCAGACCACAGTGAACAAAACACCTCCGGACTTGAAGGCACAAACCGTCAAGGAAGTGACCGACATCCTGCACGCCAGGGATTACCCCAATGGAGCCAGGCTGTACGCCAAGGGGGGCACGCTCTACAGTGACCCGGTGACCCAGGTCCGATCGGGGCAATTCTCCAACGGTCAGATGACGATGAATTACGCGATCATGGCCAGCCAGAAACTCCGTTCCAAGACGTCCGGCAAGCAACAGCACGAAACACTCAAGAGACTGACCCTGGACCTCTACACCGGTTTGCAAAACCCCAAATAACGCTACGCCTGAAAGACGGAGCAGGGAGATTGAAACGGTGAATTGAACAGCCCCTGAAATCAACGCGCAACATCGCGGCCACCCTGCCCCGCATTGCCCTGTCGGCTTAGGGCAACGCCTTACAGCTACAAATCTTCCGCGTCAGCGCGTAAACTGTTATTAGGTTTTTCACGAATTTGAGCGGCGTCCCGATCGTCTCTGGCCACGCCAAACAAATTCTTTTCAGCACGGAGTTAAACGTGAGACTTTTTTTGATTTTATGGATCGCCTCTGTTCTGCCTCAAGAATCGGTCACATCGCAAGAGGAAAACCGAACTGCCCAATCCATCATCGATCAATACATCCAAGCCAAGGGTGGTCAGGAAACGCTCGCAAAAATTAAAAACTACACCATCAAAGGCGAAGTTATCTCGAAAGGAGAAGTTGTTAGCAAATTTGAAATTCACCAAGCTCCCAATCTTCATCTTTCGATTGACAGGTTTCCGGATGGTTCAAAACGAACGCATGGAACGGATGGGAAAATTGCATGGCAAATTGATATCAAGGGCCAACCGAAGATTCTGACCGGCCAGTCGGCGCGGGACTACATACGACACTATTCCACCTTGCACGAAGCATTGAATTGGACAAAACAGTTCAAAACTATTGAATATGTCAAAGAAACAGCCCTCGGCAAGGTGCCCGTCCACCATCTTGTTTTTCACGCCAGCGATGGACGAAAAATTGATCGATTTTTTGACGTCGAAACGGGTTTGTTCGTGCGTGAAGAACAGAAGACGGCAGACGAAAACGAGACGTTCATGGTCAGTGAAATCATGGACTATACGAAAGAAGAAAATGGCAGCATGGTATCACGTCGACGCATCAATCACTTTGGCACTTTGGATCAGAATACATTGCTGGAGAAACACATGGTTGAATACAGAATCCGGTCGATTGAATCGAATGAGATCAAGGATTTAAAGCTATTTGCGATCCCTGCGTCCGTTGCGAAACTTCAACAACAAACCGAACCGGACAAAGCGAAATAACATTGGCGTGAACCAAAGCAGCCAACGCTTGTCGTCCATCGTTACCATTCGCGTCGGCCCGGCAATTTCATTCGTTAACCCGCTCAAGAAACAACTGGACATTCGCAAGGCCACCACCGGGCAAGCACCGGCAATCGCTGTCTTCGCGCAAATGTCTGCAATGAATCGAGAAAAGACTGCTTGAGCTTGCAGACAACTGGAGCGTCGATTGGAATGGCATACGCCTTGCTGCGGTTTACTCTTCGCTAAGCGCGGTGCCTATTTACAAACGTCTTGTATTTGACACTTATGGCTCGGCCACAGATACTAATGGTGTGAGGCATCAAGGAATGATTCTCCAAACACGGAGGGACAACGTGGTTCACGCGAAACCGGACTTGCGCGTGTTTTTGAGATGGATGATCGGCTGTTACGGATCGGTGATCACGGACATTATCCCCTTAAGGAAACCATGGGTATACTCGACACAGTACAAGGCGTTATCTCTCGCCGCGTTTTGCTCAACTTCCGAATTGATCCAGAGGCTCTGGAGCGCGTGCTGCCCAAACCGTTTAAGCCAAAATTGTATAAGGGAGTGGGGATTGGCGGCGTCTGCATGATTCGCTTTAAGGAACTGCGGCCCAAGTTTCTTCCCAAATGGCTTGGTTTGAGATCCGAGAACGCCGCACATCGAATTGCTGTCCAATGGGAACAGGATGGCAATTTGTGCGAGGGGGTTTATATCCCGCGTCGAGATACGAACTCAATATTTAATTCTGTCCTCGGCGGTCGAGTATTTCCCGGAATCTTCAATCGAAGCACTTTCGACGTCGATGAGCAAAACGATAACGTTTGTGTGAGTATTGTCCGTCGAGACGGGGGGAATGAGATCACATTCCGGGGGCGAGTTGCGGATGAAATGCCCAAATCCAGCGTATTTCCATCACTTGATGATGCTGCCAATTTCTTTTCGCTTGGCGCAACTGGGTATTCAGCAACAAAAACAGCGAATCATTATCATGGAATGGATCTTGATTGTATAACCTGGAGTATTCATCCAATGGTAGTTGATACTGCCGAATCCTGTTTCTTTGGAGACCTTGAGAGATTTCCTCAGGGAACGGCAGAGGTTGACTGCGCCCTGTTGATGAATGACGTTGATCACCAATGGCATAGTCGGCCGGATCTCTATCTGGATTCAACTCGCTCATGCCTCACCACTAAGCGCCAAACGGGATAACAATTGCATTGCACGTGAAGCCGGACTTGCGCGTGTGTTTGAGATGGATGACCAATTGCGCCCGCTCAATGATCACTGCCGTTATATCTCAAGAGAGGAATCCGAATAGTGAAATCGCAACGTTCGATCGGAGTCGTACTCTTTCCCGGTTTCGAACTTCTCGACGTCTTTGGACCATTGGAGATGTTTGGAATGGCGCCGGATAACTTCGAAATTCATATGGTTGCAGAAGAAGCGGGCATCGTGAAAAGTCGTCAGGGCCCGAAATCAGTTGTGGAACACGGTTTTGACAACCACCCTCGATTTGACCTGTTGCTCGTGCCCGGCGGTCCCGGAACTCGAACAGAAGTCGATAACGATCGATTACTGCATTGGCTCCGAGACCAATCAAATATCGCAGAATACACTTTGTCGGTGTGCACTGGCAGCGCCCTTCTCGCGAAAGCTGGAATATTGGATGGTCGACGGGCAACCACAAATAAGAGGGCATTTGAATGGGCGACTGCACAAAACAACAACGTCACCTGGGTAAAGGAAGCTCGCTGGGTAGAAGACAAGAATGTCTTTACATCGTCAGGTATATCCGCAGGAATGGATATGTCTCTAGCGGTGATTGGGAAACTCCTGGGCGAGGACACTGCAGAGCAAATCGCAACGTGGGCTGAGTATGAATGGCACCGCGACGCCAGCTGGGACCCGTTCGCAAAAAAGTACGGCCTGACCATGCAATAAGACAGGTCCCCTCCTGAGAACAAAACAGCTAGAAAGGGAGCATCATCGAAGAGGAAACATGCCCGATGAACTCAATCGTCATCCTTTCCAATCACACAAAATGGCCAACACGATCCGATTACTTTTGGCGGTATTCTCGATCTACCTGATCGGTGCCTACCTGTGTGGGAGCCCCGAGCTTGTCGGGAACCGACCAACGAGGTCGACAGGTCATATTTCTCTCCCATTGTTCACCACCATTTGCACGTTTGTCGTCCTCGAGACATTCCTTATTGGCTTGCTGTTCCGGCAACGAGGTTCGTCCGCCGCCGACAAGCCGCGTCAATTTGGAATATCTTCCCTGCTGATTGGTATCTGGATTTTTGCGATTCCGTTAGCGATGAGCCCCATCTATGAATCCGTTGTTGCGACCATGCCATCCCATCCGCGGGGGGATCGAGGATTACCAAACTGGTTGTTCATCGGAATTGTCTACTTTATGTTGGTTCCCATCGCCTACCTGTGCCATACCGTAAAACGGATCGTTCAATCAATCCAATCACCATCGGCAGGGTAATCATGTGATGCAGGGAAGTCACTTGCAGACATGGAATTGGTGCAGGTAAACTATCGCTTGTCGTAAACCCTCCATCGCCCGGTCAACTTTCAAGTTTGAGGCCAGGAGCTAATAAGACCGGCACCGTCGTTATGTATACGGTTCCTTTACCTGTTCTGCTTGGCGCCCATCGGCTGCCGCTCGCGGCAGGAATCGCATTCTGTCACGCATGGCAGCATCGGCTGGGAGTCGGACTCGCGACCGGGTAGGGAAATGGAAAAGTCAACTTTCTGATGCGGAAGTTATTGATACTCAGGATATCGTCGCTTTTTCTCCGGAAACCATCGACGAGTGTTGAGTAATCAAAGCGAATTATGAAACAAGAGTCAGAACATGACTCCCTTGAGAACAAGGCTGTCGCTCCACTGGAGGGAGCCAACACTTTTTTGGCAGTCGCCCGTTTCTCATCTTTGCAGTCGCATTGTTTGCAATGGCACTCTTTGTCACGCCATGGCAACACCAAATGTGGTTCGTATGTCCAGTGCGGTTCACGATGGGCGCCGGGTTTGAAACCTGCGCCATGATCGTGCCCCACTTCACGCAATTCTACCGCGGCGAGTCTTCGGGAATGTACTTCGCTTTTACGGAAGTGATCAATGCCTCCCTCATCGGGACTCTCGTAGCGATTCCACTGTGGGTCGAGTCGGCCACCTTTAACGCAACCGACTGGGCTACCAAACGCTTGCCGCGCTTCACCCGGACCATACTGGTTCATCACGTCGCTGCAGGAAATGGTTGCTGTCGATTTGCCTATCATTTCATTCCGCCTACAATACCTTTACTGCCGCCGCCAAAACGCATAAGACGCGATTGAACCGACGTGTCGATTGGTTCTGGTTTCGATCTTGGATAACCACACATCGGCACTCGGCTATCCGCAAAGTCAACACAACTGAGCGATGAACTTTACATTGCGCCAATTGATTGTTTTCACCACGATGGTCTGCCTGGCAGTCGCGCTCACGCAGATTTCTCCTGTATTTGGATTCGCAGCATTAATATTTGTTTTGGGAGCTGCCTGTTTTTTACTGGAACGAGTCACCTGGCAGGTCTTTCTCTGTTGCGCGCTTTTCGGTATCGGGATCTACACCGTTTCATTTGTCATCGTGGCAGAATGTCTCGCTCCCCCGGAAACCTTGGGGTTTCGAACCCGAGGAAACTCCGAACACCGCAGCTGGATCGCTGCGACAAAACCGCTGCAACATCATACGGCAATTCCGATCGGGGCATTGCTCGGCTTGCTATTTGGTATCGGGTTCAAACGTTTTCGCGAAATGCGAAATCGCCCGATTCAATCGGTTCACCGATATTTGATTTATGCGGCTGTTTTTGTTTCGACCATCGGCATTGTCGGGGCAGTCGATTCCTCATTTGATCTTTGGTACACGATGGGTAAATTACTGGTCTTTGATTTTGCCGGTGATGTCACAGGCACTTACCCACCAAGACCCGACCGATGGTTCGCATTCCATTTGAACCATCATTACCTGGCAATATCATATCCGTTGTTGATTGGCGTCGTTCTTCTTCTTGTGGGGACATTCGCCTGGACCATCAAGCGGAACAAACAACCTGTTCCAAACCACAGGATAACAGACGGATAAACCGAAGCCGGAATCGCCGGGTTGGCTCACTTCGTTCGTCCACGTCAACCGACTGTCCGGTTAGCCTTTACGTGATGCTTTAAAGGACGATCATGATTGAGAAGTTACGTCTAGTTCCTTCCAAGCGAAGGCACTTGTTGGGCTGGATCGCCTCCAACCTACTGATAGGAATGGGTATTGTGATGGTCCACAATGGCCAGATGTTTGGTTGGTTCAACATCATTCTCTTTGGCCCATGTTTTTTTTCCTGGCTCCTGCTACTTCCTGGCGCATCATGGTTGCAACTAGACAAAGACGGATTTACAGTGTGCGTTTCCTTCAGACCCGACCGGTATTCGTGGAACCACATCCAGGAGATGGCTGTTTGGCAGGGGGTCGTCTCTTTCAAGCTCCAACCGGAACATCGCGGCAACCGGCCCGGCCAAGCCGTGGCCCGCGCCATTTCAGGCTACGACGGTTCGATTCCGGACACGTTCCGGATGGATCCGAAGTCGTTGCTTGAGTTGATGGTGGATTTCAAGCAGGACAATACGATGGACTCGAAGCCGGAAACGCCTGTTTTCAAGTCTTGATCACACCCACGGGCTGGCGATTGTTGTCAGCTAACCCGACAAGCAAGCTCCAACAAAGAATTTATGGACGACCTAACGGCCATGTTACGCTACCAGCTGGTTGGCCGGTTAACTTAGGGCCCAATCGCAATCCGGAATGGAAGGTCTTTCATGAAAGAAACTGCTTACCTGCTGCAAGCCGCATTGATTAGCGCATGGTGGTTGGGCCTTGCCACCAGTCCAGGTTTTTTTAATGCTTTTCAATTCGCCGGAATCCCGCCGGTGTCGTTTTGGGCTTTTTTCGCCCCGGATGTTCTTCTGATCACGACCTTGTCCGTAGTCCGAGCTTACCACAAAAATTCTGCTGTAGAGCTCGTGGTTCTGGGTGCCTTTGCGTACGCGACCCTTTACTGTTGCAATGCGACCGCGCTTACATTGAGCGGTTACCTGCCAACGGGCCTCATGACGCTCGGGTTGTTCTACAACGCTTTCCTCTGTTTCAATGAAGCCCTGTTTCGCAGTTCATCCACTGGACTGGCATGGAATGCAACCAAGACCCTGGTGCAGATTGCCTGTATCTGGATATTAGCACTCGCTGTTGTCCCCTACGTCATACTCGATGCCTTCAACTCGGAGATAACCCCCAGTTTGGGTGCACCGACGGTAGTTGGCTGTGCACTGTTTCTTTGTTGCAGCCTGCTTGGACTGACCAGTTCTTTCTTTCTGGTTCGCGATGGTGATGGCACCCCATTACCATTGGATCAAACCAACCACCTGGTTGCCTCGGGCCCTTATCAATGCGTTCGCAACCCAATGGCGATTGCCGGGATCGGACAGGGAATCGCCATTTCAATTGTTTTTCAATCCGTTCTAATCCTGGTCTATTCATTACTCGGAGCATTCGTATGGCACCTGGTCGTGCGCCCATTCGAGGAGCAGGATATGCTCAAGAGATTTGGAGACTCCTATCAGAGTTACCGTCAGCGCGTGCCTTGCTGGCTTCCGAGATTCCGAAAAAACGCCGGGTAACCATCCGTAAGATTCACCCCGAACCTTATGGGTTCATCATGTCACTACAGGAAATCGTCGCTATCGATTTGCCAGTCATTTTTTTCGGCCTACAATGACACGGCTGGTGCTGCCGCCTGAGCCGCATCATATGTGAATCCACCGAAATGCCGATTGGTTCGCGTTTTGATCTTGGATAACCACAATCGGCACTCGGTTATCCGCAAAGTTATCTAAGGAATGAACATAAGGTGAATCGAAATGTTTTCGGTCTGACAGCCCTCGTCGCTTTGGGACTTGCCTGTTCGACCCAGGCCGTGCAGCGTCCCAATATCGTGTTCTTCATTGCCGATGATGTATCGCAGGATGATTTCGGCTGTTATGGACATCCAACGATCAAGACGCCCCACGTCGACGCCTTGGCGGCCGGGGGGATGCGCTTTGATAACGCCTACCTGACGACCAGCAGTTGCAGCCCCAGTCGTTGCAGTATCATTACCGGCCGCTATCCGCATAACACGGGCGCCCCGGAACTACATGTAGAGCTGCCCGAGACGCAAACCCGTTTCCCCGAACTGTTGAGACAAGCGGGATACTACACCGTGCTGTCGGTCACCGCTGGGCTCTGAATCAGACCGGGGTAGTGGACGACCCAGGGC
>JABACA010000013.1 GCA_014237975.1 Mariniblastus sp.
ATGACATGTACAACATGTTCTCGACACCATTGACTTCCTGTTCAATGGCAGTGGCAACCGTCTCCGCAATTACCTTGGCGTTGGCACCCGGGTAGACCGCACTTACCTGGACCGTGGGTGGCGAAACCTGGGGAAACTTGGCCACGGGCAGATTGAAGAACGAGACAACGCCCACCATGGTGATGATGATTGAGATAACCGATGCAAAAATCGGTCGGTTGATAAAAAAAGCCGACATGAATCAAAGACCCAAAAACCCGAAAACTCGCAACACCCAATTCCTCGACCATCCAACAGGGACGGTCATTTTGCTGACACTTCCTGTCCCGAAAAAAGCCGTTGAATTCCATCGACGACTACCTGGTCGTCTGGTTTCAGGCCGGTGAGTACAACAACATTGCTACCATCCTTGATACCTAATGTGATCGGCGTGCGCTCCACTTTACTGTCGCTGCCCAAGACAAAGACAAAGGCTCCCGAGGCATCTCGACTCACACAGCTTTCGGGAATCAGCAACGCATTTTCAAGACTACCCATTTGAATTCGCACCCTGACAAACTGGCCGGGAAACAACAACTGGTCCTTTTGGTCATTTTTAAAAACGGCTCGGAATTTAACGGTCCCCGTTTCAAAATCGACCCGTGGATCGTAGTAATCCAACGACCCTTCGAAGGGAAAACCCTCATCGCCATTACGCTGCATCGATACCTTGATCGAACCAAGGTCCCTTGCCGGGTCTCGCTTTCCCTTGTTTTCCCGCTGGAAGTCCAACAAGAACCGTTCGCTAATATTAAAATTGACCCAGATCGGGTTTCCCTGAATGATGCTCGTCAATTCATCCCCAATGTTGATCAGGTTGCCGATTTTTGCAACATTGCTGGTTGCGTTGCCGGCGATGGGAGCCCTGACATCACACCAATTCAGATTCAGTGTCGCCCGTTCAAGATCGGCGCCGGCTTTGGCTACCATCGCTTTCGCGCTCGATACTTCGGCCTTGCTGGCCGCCAACCCTGCTTCCGTGCTCTCAACCGCTGCACCGGCCGATTTCATTTTGGCTTCTGCCGTATCGATTTCGGATTGCGATACGGCTTTGCTTTCAAACAGGCTGAGCATTCTTTTGTATTCAGCTTTAGCCGCATCGCTTTGGGCTGTTGCCGAGTCGATCTTGGCCTGGGCAACCAGCAAGGCAGCTTCCGCGACCTCCTTGGTTGCCTCGGCCGATTCGAGTGTCGCGCGGTGCGAGTTCTCTATAGCCTGGTACTCATCCTTTTCAATTACAAACAGGACCTGGTTCTTTTCTACCTTTATATCCTCCTTGTATTTCATTTCCTGCAGGATCCCGGAGACACGGGCGCGAACAACGGCCTGGTCGACTGCCTCGGTTTCACCGTTCTCTTCGTGAAACAAGGGAATGGTTTTGACCGTTGGCTTCTGCACCGTGACCGACGGCAGCACCGGGGCCTGGATGGGTATTTCCTGTTTGCATGCGGGTAAGCCTGCCACCAGCAGGATCAGTAATCCCGTCTTTGAAATTGACCGAATCATCAGTCCATTACCTACTTCAATAAAGTGATTGAATATATCGCTTCCGGCTTCGAGCCCGACAAAAAAACATTGAGAACGAAGCGTTACCATATTAGTTGATTTGCAAACAAAAATCTGGCCCTCTTATTGATTAGAGTAGATTCTCTCTGTTTGCTCCGACAAACACTGCGGGTCGCCAAGTTTTCGTGTCCAAGATCACAACTCGGTGATCTCGTAACCCAGCTCGGCAAAATCCTGGGCATAGAAATCGACGGCCAGTTGCCACGTTTCCGGATCAAAATACTCCATGGTCTTTTTCTGACGCTTACTCCGATTCATGTGGCCGAGTGATTGACGGGGAATGCCAAGTCGATCCAAAACTGTTTGAAAATCTTCTTCCAGCCGCTCAAACCGCCCCACAAAATCGGCTTGATCAATACAATAAAATGGGTGGGTTTGCGGCATGGCGTGATGCCTGATTTTCCTGCGAACCGACAAACGCCGACCATCAAACGGAACACTCTCGTCCATGACGATTTTCATAAACTCTCTCAGGCTAATACCGCGACACTCCTCGCCCGGGTGTTCCCAGACCGTATTGTCCATCCCGTTGGCGAACATCTGCCACGCCGAGATCAAACGATCAAAAGGATCTCGAACAAATCCAAACTTGAACAGCTCGGACCATTCTTCCGGGATAGCTCCCTGGACCGGGCCTTCGTAGCGATTCTTGAAGAAGTCGCGGCGGATTGATGCGCCACCCGTTTTGGGGACATGCAAAAAAACGCAACGCGGTTCCAGTATCAGAAATGCTGCCATCGGCGGTTGCCTGCCTCCCTAATCACTTTCGCAGTCCATGTAGAAATTCCGATCCAGTTGAAATGAATCTATCGGCTCGTTCCATTGAAGAACCTGAGGCTGCTCGCCCGGAGTAATCGTCTTTGTTTGTCCATTAACCAAAACGCGAACCGGTACGCTGAAACCTTCCACCACGTTCTCGAATCGATAAGCTACCTGATCTCCATTCACTTTATACTTTAGCAGTGGGATTTTGACCGATCTAAGGTACTGGTCAAAAAACTGATTAAAATCGATCCCCGACTGTTGGCTGATGAAATCCTCAACCTGGCCCGTGTCAACGGTCTGGTGCCGAAAATGTTTGTTCAGACCACGCAGGATCTCAAGCCATTTTTCATCGTCATCAATCACATGCCGCACGGTGTGCAACATGTTGCCACCCTTGTAATACATATCCCCCGAACCGGATTTGTTGACATGATAGGTGCCGATGATCGGAGCGTCATTACGAATCCGTTTGCGACATCCAATCACATAGTCCTCTGCTTCCTGCTTGGAGAAATGATATTCAACAAACAAGTTTTCCGAGTAGTTCGTAAAACTCTCATGAATCCACATGTCGGCCGCGTCCCGCATGGAAATATTATTACCGAACCACTCGTGTCCCGATTCGTGGACGATAATAAAGTCGAACTTCATCCCGACCCCGGTGCCGCTCAAATCGGTCCCCCGGTAACCGTTTTTGAACCCGTTGCCATAGGTGACCGAGCTCTGATGCTCCATTCCCAGGTAAGGTACGGCCACCAACTTGTAACTGTCTTCATAGAACGGGTACTTGCCAAACCAGTGCTCGAATGCCTCGAGCGTACGCGGCGCCTCCTTGAATTGCCGCTCCGCCTCGGCGCGTTGATGATCCAGGACCCAGTAGTCCACATCCAGATCGCCATGTTCACCACGATACGTTTCGGAAAAATTGACGTAGTTGCCGATGTTCATGTTGACACCGTAATTATTAATCGGGTTGACCACCTGCCAATGGAATGTCCGTGTCTTCTCCCGTTCATCCGTCGTGGTCTTCTTCAGTCGACCATTGGCGACCGCGGTCAATTCCTGCGGTACCGTGATGTTGATGTCCATCCCCCGGTCCGGTTCATCGTAGCCATGATCCTTGCAGGGCCACCAGATACTGGCGCCGATCCCCTGGCAGGATGTGGCGATAAACGGATTCCCTTTTTCATCCTCCTGCCAGGTCAGCCCACCGCTCCAGGGAGGGTTCTTGCTCTCGACCGGAACGCCCCGGTAGTTGACCCGGATACTCTGTTTGGCACCGACAGGCACGTCTGCAGGAAAGTCGATCCAGTAGACATTGCCTTCCCGCTTAAAACTCAACTCCGGACCACCGTTTCCCTTGGTCGCCTCTGACAAATGAGTGACCCCGGTAATTTCCAACGGTTCCTGCAAGTCAATCTGCATTCGGCCGGACGGTTTGATCACCTCAAAATCGACAACAACCGTCCCCTGGAGTGATTTAGTCTCGGGAAAAACCTCGACCGACAAGGTGTAATGCTGCAGGTCCCACCAATTCCGTTCCGGTGTAATTGATCCTCGCAGCTGCTCCTGGCTGGAAAACGCTTCCTGTTGAGCCGGAGCCTGGGACAGGCAGAGCGCCGACCAACAGGCAAGACAGCCGGTAACCAAGAGAATCAGCCGGTAGATGTTCATTCGTTCCACTCTGGGTAGGGCAATTTATTTTTAGATCAACCAGACAGATTATACCCGCACATCGCTCCCGACGAAGATCGGGGCCTAAATCGATCGAAAATCGCACTTTACCTTGCGGAGATGCTGAAATTTCCTTGTTTCTCATGGACAGCCGATAAAATGCAGGCTGTTCCGTTCTTTGTTCCTTCCCCCGGCGAGAAAGACTCTGATGAACGAAGTAACCACCACGAAACCCGCCACCTGGTTTTGGGTCGTTGCGATCCTCGCCCTGTTGTGGAACTTACTGGGACTGATCGCATACGGGATGCAAGACCCGATGACTTTGACATCGCCGGTTTGGGTGAACGCCGCATTCTGCCTGGCCGTCGTCGCTGGAACGCTCGGCTGTATCTTCCTGATTTTGCGTAATCGGTTGGCAATCGTTCTGTTTATCTTGTCGCTCATCGGTATTGTCACCAAGGACGTGTACGACTTTTTGATGAGTGACGTGCTGGAAGTCTACGGGATCGTTGTGATCATTCTGCCCTGCTTCGTGTTTGTCATCGGTTTGCTGTTGATCGGGTTGACCCGCCACGCCGATCAAAAGAACTGGTTGCATTAACCTGCTGCCATGGCCGACGAACGACCGGATCAGCCACTCGCCGGAGGAGTTGAAATAAAACCTGTCTCGTCATTCACCCATGATCAATGTTTCATCAACTTCAGCATGGCATCACCAAAGGCCACCCCGGTGTTGTAAAAGAAGACGGGTGAACCGAGATAATGGTAGGCACGGTCATTGCCAAACGTTTTCCACTTTTCGACGTCACGCGTCTCCTTGTTGGACCAGTATTTATCAAAAGCGGCCTGGGCCTCCATGTCCCAATACTTGGACGTTCTAAGCGTCACCACGTTCCCCTTGAATTCGGCCCGCTCGGCAACCGCGGCCTGGGCGTCGGCAATCTCCTTGATCTTACCCTTTTGCGCTTCCCCGTGATGGCCCATGGCGCCAATCACGACGGGCAACTTGGGGGTCCCCCACGTTTTACGTACGTCCTTGATAAAGCCGGCCATGTTCTCTTCGTAATCCTCCACCGACGTCGGCGCGTACTGGTCGTTCCAGCCCTGGAACCAGACAAATCCGGCAATCTCGTAACCCTGGTCGTGGTAATCGGGCACATACGTTTTCAAATCCCCCAGCACTTTATCCACTTCGCTCATCATCTCTCGATAAAAATGCCCGTAACCCTCTTTGTATTTTTCAACCGTCAAGTCGGGATCCTTCTTTTGCCGCTTCTCCACGACCTGATTCATTGTATCGGGGAACCCACGACTGGGAGAGCGAAAGTCCCGGTCCAGCGACTTGCCACCCCAGGCCGTTTTGATGATCAACACCTCTTCATCCAGTGCGTCACCGACGGTCCAGCCAAAACCGAGTTCGGGCCCAAACAGTCTCTGGTCACCTTCTTTACTGACACCATAGCCAACCGTCAGTTTGCCATGGCGCTGTCCGTTGTTGCCCAGGTAGTCAATCCAGACATCATCCCGTTCGACCCATCCGTCTGCATTCTTCAAATGGGCAAATCGAGATTTCTTGGCGGGATCCTGAAGCTGAAAATCCATCGTCTCGACACTCCCCTTGCCTTCCATGTTGGACTGGCCGGCCAGGATGAATATCTTCAGTTTCCCGGCCGGTTTTTGAGCCAGCACAGGGGCAATCATCAACAGGACCAATCCCAGCGTCATGCCGGTGGTATGATTCAAACTTCTCATCCTTTTCCTTTCAAACAATTTCATAAAGGTCAAAAACCTGAGTCATCCGCGTCGACGGTTGCCGATCAATCCTGGGCCCGCCGACGACGCACTTCTGTGACGGCATGGTGTTTTCTATGAACCGGATCCATCGTTGGCAGGCCGGCCTTTTAATCGTTTGAGATACTTGTTGTACAAGTCCGTATGTGCATTGTCATCGACGTCAATCGGTTTTCCACCGATAAACATATGGATCACATTGGAGGTCGCCTGCAACGGACTGCGATCCGTCACAATAATGTCGGCCCGTTTGCCGACTTCCAATGTACCCACCTGTTGATCGATTCCGTAAATTTTTGCCGTGTTACTGGTTAACGCCGCCAAGGCTTCATCCTCGGGCAACCCATAGCCAACCGCCAGGCCGGCCGAGAGTGGCAGGTCGCGCGCCATCGTGTTGCTGTCGCTGTAAAAACCGAACAGTACGCCCGCTTCGTGCAGCCTGGCTGGCAATCGGTAAACCGTATCATAAGGATCGTATTCACTGGAAACACTCTTCGTAATCGGTCCGATCAAGATCGGTATATTGGCTTCGGCCAATTGGTCGGCGACCTTCCACGATTCGGTACCGGAATCCCGCAGGACCGCCTTGATGTCGAGCTCCTTGGCAAACTCGATCGCATCCAGGATGTCGGTGGCTGAGCGAACTCGAATCACAACCGGTTTCTCTTTCCGCGCAAACGGAACCAGGGCTTCCAGTTGGTTATCGAAATCGGGTCCGCGAACCTTCCGCTTGGCGGCCTCTGTTTTAATCCGGTCGTATTCGCGGGTATCCTCGAACAGTTTCATGACCGTGTCGTAGGGTGACAACTCCGGTTTCGGTTTGTCGGGTGTTTCCTCTTCCGATTCACGCGATGGCGGGCCAAAACGACGGCCGCGTCGTTGTTCTTCACCGATTTTCTTGCTGGGCAACGACATTTCGAGGGCCAGTTGCGGTACGAATACCAAGTCGTCAAAATTCCAGCCATCATATTGAACCACCGCGCTCTGGCCGGAGATCAAGCCGCCGGTCGGCATCGTGACCGAACAGGTCGCCCCGGTGAAACGGGTCAGCCCAATCAGTGGCGAGTCTGGTTTTAAAGCCGAAGCAACCTGCAGGTCCGGCTTGATCTGCCCCTGTTCCCCCGCATCACTGAGACCCAGATCACTATTGGCCACGGTCGAGCCACCATCAATAAAACCGGGGTAAACCATCAGGTTGGAGCCGTCCACGATCGTGGCGCCTTGGGGAACGGCCGTTTCGGCACCGCCGACTGCAGCAATTTTTCCATCCTTGATCAAAAGGGTTCCCTTTTGAATCGGAGGTGCCGCGCCTGGGTAAATGGCTGCGTTGGTAATGGCATAGACACCGTTGGCATTCAGGTCCGGCAAGCTGGCTGCAACTCCGGATTTCTCGTCCAACGGATAGGGACCACCTCGTTCCCCTTCCCGATCAAAGACGACTTCACCGTCGACCAGAGTCATGAACGCACGGGAGTAAGTATTGAGTGGATGGCCGTTGAACAAGGCCAGGTCGGCCCGCTTGCCCACTTCAATCGAACCCACCACGTCATTCAACTTCAAGGCAATCGCCGGATTGAGGGTAATCGTACGAATGGCGTCCTGGTAACTCATCCCTCCCCAACGGACCATCTTGGCCGCATCGTGGTTCAGACGGCGAACCCGTTCACCACTGTCCGAATTCAGGATCGGGGTACCACCGGCCGCTTCGATCAAAGCGACGTTGTAGGGAACCGCATCATACGCCTCGACTTTGTAGCCCCAAAAATCGGCAAACGTCGAAAGATTCGCCCCGTTCTTGCCGAAACGGGCAATTTCGGGAGCGATCTTGTAGGCCTCCAGTCCGTGTTCCAACGTCAAGTGTTCAATGCCGAACTTGGAGAGGGTCTTGAGCAACATCAGGATCTCACCCGAGTTGTAACAATGACAATGGACAAGAATCTGGTTATCCAGAACTTTTTGCAATGTTTCCAGTCGCAAATCACGTCGCGGTGGAATCGTATTTGCCTGCTCGGCCGGGGAGAGTTCGTTAAACCGCTGCCAATCCGACTTGTATTGCCGGGCGGCTTCGAAGGCCGTTCGCAATACCGACTCAACACCCATCCGGGTATTGGGGAAACGGGATTCGTTGCGGATCACGTTTTCACCCAGCGCAAACTTGATGCCCTCCGGAAAATCGGGGAACAGCATGTCTTTGGGGTTCGCCTTGTATTTCATCTGGATGACGATTCGCTGTCCACCAATCGTGTTGGCACTTCCGTGCAATACATTGGCAGCCGTCACGCCACCCGCCGCCGCCCGATAGACACCCAGATCGTCGCTGACCATGTTGTCTTCGCAGCGGACTTCGGGAGTTACCGACAACGTTCCCTCGTTGCCACCGGCGACCATGTGCGAATGACAGTCAATAATCCCGGGCATCACCCAGGCTCCTTGGCCATCAATCACCATCGTCCCCTCGGGAGGCACCAGGTCGGCACCGATCGCAACAATCTTGCCGTCCTGAACCAGGATGGACGTATCGCGCAACATGCCATTAACGGCCGTAATCACATTCGCTTTGTGAATAAACAGATTGCCGCCCGTGCGGGTCTGGGGGATGCGCGATGCGTCCGTTTCAATCGGCCAATCCATCACCACGACTTCTTCTTCCTCGTCGCTGTCCTCTTGATCGCCATCCTTATCCCCAGCATCAGCCTTGGACGGTTCAGCGTCGTCCGATTGGCCTTCCTGCTTGGCGGGCTTGTCATCCTTGCTGTCGGGCTTCCGTTTCTCGTCCGGTTTGTCGGTCGAACGCTTTGAGCCATCCTTGCCACGTCGCCCCCTGGGACCGCCGCGACCCGACTCGTCTTCCTCTGACTGCTTGTTTTCAAACAGGTTGCCGTTCACGACGGTATACTTAACTTCCGCCTGTTCATTGGAAAAATCATCGGACATGATGGCCAAGTTGGCAATTTTTCCGGCTTCGATCGTTCCCAGCTGATCAGACAGACCGAACAGCGAGGCGGGGCGAACGGTCAATGCCGCCAGCGCCTCATCGGCCGGCAGTCCTTTTTCGATGGCCAGCCTGAGGTTCTTGAGAAATTCCTCTGGATCCTTGGTGCCCTGTGTGGAAAGCACAAAACCGACCCCGGCCCCCGTCAATGTGGCTGCATTATTGACCTGGGCTTCCCACTTGCGGGTGCGGTCTTCCAATACGCCCTTGGAGACCGGGACACGTTTGTCAATCTCGTCCTCATCATCCTGTCCTCGGCGGCCAAAACCAAAACTCGACCGACGCCGGGGAGCTTGCTTGCCCAGTTCGGGAGCTGCGGGAAAATCAATCCGTAAAATGATGGGTACGTCAAGTGACTTTAATTCATCCGTCAGTTCATAGCCGTGTTGCACTCCGTCCAGGACCAGCCGCAAACCAAATTCATTGGCCAGGTTGTTGGCTCGATAGATTTCATCGATTTTGGATGCCGGTAAAACGAAGGGCATCTGGCCTGCCAATAATTTCCCAATGGAATCCATGGCCGGGTCACGAGGAGGTCGCGGGATCCCTTTCTTGACTTTTTGATAAACGGCCCAACTCGTTTGGTAATGTTGCGCATCGAGCAAGGTTTGCCGTAAATGAGCGACCGAACCCATCAGGCTCCTGGGATAACCATCCCCGGATGCCCGCCAGCCACCAGCAAGTGCAAAATCATCTTGCAGAATCGCGTCGCGAACGGCCGACACATTGGGATCGTCCAGCGCGACTACGGTGGTTGTGCCGTTGATCAATTCACCGGAAGGCATGACATGCGCCGTTGTAAAACCAACACTCCGCCAGGCTTTCGCTTCGTCGTCCGAGACGTTGATAAAACGCGAAGAAGAATAATCCGGATAGATTCCCTTGCGGTTCACTTCTTGTGTAGACGCCGCAATTTGGGTCGCCAAATCAATATCACGGCGATCGGGACCTGAGCCCGTTTCACGACCATCTTCCTCCGAGTCAGGCAGGCCCTTGGTCGTACCGGAATCGATGAAGCCGGCGTAAATCACCATCCCCTGACAATCGATCACTTTGGCATCAAATGGAATTTCCAGGTCGGCGCCTACCGATTCGATCAGTCCATTGCGCACCACAACCGTTCCGTTCTCAATCACTTGGCCCGGCTGGGTTACGATCTTGGCACCTTTCAATGCAATCGCAATTGGATCGTTTCCAAATGTGGCGGGCAGGAAACCCAACAGGCAGAGACTGAAGGTCATCAGAGTCACATAAAAAGATTGCCCGACAAACGTCTTTCGGCCCAGTTGGTATGTCATAGATCTTCCTTTGCCATTGCCACAGGTAATAAATATGGATGTATCTCGAGACTGTAGTTTGGTCCATTCATTTGACAGAATCAATAGTTGCAGCAGTCGCTTTCCCAAAACGCCCCCCGATCGGGCCAACCGTCACTCTGAGCCAAGTCTGGCCGGTCGCCGGCTACCGCGGGTTAAATACCAGGAAGATCCGTTGGGAGTCCGGCTGTCTGATCTTCGGAAGGTAGCGGCTCGATGCGGGTCAATTGGTCGGGACTTGCCAAGGTCTGTAACCAAAATTCTGTGGCCCGGTACATCGCCTGGTGCAACAGCGTTCCCTCCGGGTAAGTCCCGTCTTCCAGCCTGCCGGCGGGAACACCCGTCATCAGTTCTAAAGCATCAAAAATATTATCAACCGCGTAGATATTAAATTGCTGTTGCTCAACGGCCGTTACCAGATCCTCTCGCAGCTGCAAATCGCCCGCGTTTGATTTGGGAATGACAACGCCCTGGTCACCGGTCAGGCCAAAATAATTGCAGGCATCAAAAAACCCTTCTATTTTTTCATTAACACCACCAATCGCCTCCAAGTGGCCCCGTTGGTCAATCGCCCCTGTCATGGCCATGCTTTGCCAAACGGGTATCCCGGTCAAAGCACTTAACAGACAGATGATTTCGGCACCTGAGGCCGAATCGCCATCGATCCCGCCATAGCTTTGTTCAAACGCCAAGCTGGCACTGAACGCCAACGGATGTTTGATCGGCAGCAACCGTCGCAGCAGTCCGCCCAGGATATGAAAGCCCTTGGTATGAATCGAACCCGACATTTGAGCTCGGCCTTCGATATTGATCAAACCGGCCCGGCCTGGCCCAATCGAGGCCGTAATCCTGGCTGGAAAACCGTAGGTCAGCTGTCCCGATCGCATTACGGCCAACCCGTTGATCTGACCTACTACCTGTCCGTTCGTCTGAACCATGATGGTTTCCGACTCAACCATCTCCTGGAATTTTCGCGAGGGCATACTGGCCCGCTGCTTGGTTCGGGTAACGGCCTGTGTCACGTGTTGGCGTTGAACCGTTTGCTGGTCCGCCAGGTAAGCGGCCTCCCTGGCGATATCGGCAATCCTGCCGAACTTGGCGGTCAACTTTCCTTTCCTGGCAGCCACACGAGCGCCATGTTCGACCAACGCGGCAATGGCCGATTTGTGAAAGTGTGGCACCCCTCATGTAAACTCAAATACGAAACGACCGAAGCATATTGGTTGGCCGAGTCATGGTTGCGAATCAGCTCACTGTCAAAGTCCGCCAGAACTTTAAATAACTCTCGAAAGTCCGGATCTGCCTGATCCAGTGCATAGTAGGTTTTTAAATCTCCGATCAGGATGACTCTGACCTGGACGCTGATCGGTTCCGGCTGAACCACGATGTGCGGTCTCATCCAGCCAATTTCCGGAGGTACGATTTCCAGTTGACCATTACGCAACGTTTTCATGAGGGCCCGCCAGGCTCCCGGTTCGTTGAGCAGGTCCTGGACTTCAAGGACCAAATAACCATGGTCGGCTCTCAACAGGGCCCCTCCATTGATACCGCGATAGTCCGCAATGGCTGCACCGCCCGGGCCCCATTTTGGTTCGACCGTACCGAGCAGATTAATCAGGCTGGGCGAACGCTCCATCACCACCGGCCGCTTGTCGCGTTCTTCCTGGGTCAAGACAATATTGACACCGTATAACTCAGCCAGATCCAGGTCATCCTCGGGATCCTGGGGTTGCAATCGAAACTCGATCGCATCTGCAATCATCTCATCGATAAACGTGTTCACCGCCGCAACCGGGTAATCCGATCTGATCGACTCGGTCAATGCACTCAACAGTTCCGTGGCGGCCGTCTCGGTCCACTGCCGAATGGCCAGACTTCCCTCACGAATTTTCTGCGACACCCGTTGGCGGGTTTCCAGCATCTGCTGACTGAAATCAGGCAGGGATTTTTCAAAGGACGCCAACTGTTTTGGTGGCACCTTACCTTGGGACACCATCGCCTGCAGCTGTTGAGGCGGGACCGGTTGACCATCGACAACCGGGAAAATGGCGGTTTGGGCAACGGGTCCATTCTGCATGGATACCAAGGCCATGCCGCTTGCCGCCAGGGCATCTTCGAGGGGTTTGGAAAGAGCCTCCACTTCGGATTGAATCGCCTGCTGCATGGCGACTCGCTCCGATCTTAACGGTTCGCTGTCGAGTGCCTTGGCCAGACCACCCGAGACGAACTCTGCTACTTCACCCAGCTTTCGACGAAAACGACGGGCCGTACCTGCCGGCAATCTGAGCAGCCTCGGTTGATGCGGTCGGCTGAAATTATGAACGTAGCAATAGTCCTGCTTCTGTTGCGTGGTCAATTGCAGACGGTCCAGCCGTTGAGCAACCATTCGCATACGGCCCGTTCCGCTGGCACCACGAACATAAACATTTTGTCCCGGCGCACGGCACTGGACACCGAATTCGATCGCCGTCCGCGCCGTTTCCTGCCCCAGAACTTCAATCGCCGGATCAACCTGTTGGGTCGTTTCAAAATCAAATATTTGCGGATCGCATTGCCAGTGAACCTGGTCGACCGTCAATCGCCCAGGATGATTCGGATTAGACATTCGCGCTCACAAAAAGAAGGTTGTGCAAGAACCTCTTTTGTAGCGGTTTACATCGAGTTTTCAATAAGCGACAGGATGCGCATGGTCGAACAGGATGAAAAAACTCGTTTTACAGCCTGACGATCATCGGCACCTACCGGGCTACTCGGTCAAAATGGTGGGCAGGTTGTTGGCGATCTCCTCGAAAATAGCAACCAACGCTTCCCCATCATCGGCGTGGTAATGGGTTCCACCACCGATCGCAGCCACCTGGGCCATCGCTTGCTGATCCGCTCCAGCTGTAAATGTGACCGTGTGAATCGTCACATTGTTGTTGGCTATAATTTGTGCCGCGACATCTTCCGGATTGGGAGTTTTGTTATTTTCGCCATCGGTCAATATTACGATGGTCTTGGCGGCAAACGGCCGAGCCCCTTGGCCATCAATAATGGCCGGCAGACCAATCTCCATACCTAATCCAATGGCCGTCCACCCGCTGGGATACTCATCGGCGACGATTTCTCGGATTGGATCATAGTCATTGTCCAAATCGGTTCTTAAGCTGGCCGTTGTATCAAACGTGGTCAATGACACATGTTCCTCTTGATCGGTTTCGTCCAGCACATTCAAAAATGCCTCCACGCCAAGATCCAGAAAATACCATCGACTGTGCCGTGCCGCCGACTGCGAGTTATACCGGCGATCATAGGCAAATTCATGCATGTCACCGCTCAACTGATACACGGTGTTATAGGAAAACGAATTGCCATTGATTGCATTCCGCCTTTCCCAGTAGCTGATTTGTCCCTGGTAGTAGAGACTGTTGAGTTCTTGCTGCAGCGCAGGGATGTCCTTGTACCATTGCATCGAGCCCGATCGGTCAAGCACCAGTGCAATATCCCTGTCCAGTTGCGTGGCAATCGAACGACGGCTGACCGTGAAATCCCGGGTGCCGGGAATGGCCTGGAACGCCAGGGGCATCTCAACCACGCCGATCACCGCCAAGCTGGTAGCAATCTCCGAGCCATCGTCGACCGCCTCCTTGCTGACCTCGGTGAATTCGTATTTCCCCATCCCATTCTCTCCACGAATGGAAATGCCAAATTTCATATAGTCTTCGTTCATCGGGACGTTTAATGGCTGGCCCCCAACCTGGTTCAGCGCGGCAATTCTTTGCGCATGAAGATAACCAGCATCGGTCGTTTGATAAATGCTCATCGCGCGTCCCCCGGCATGCGCTGCTGCGTCGGTTGCAACTTTTAACTCCGTACTGCGTAGTTGCATGTAAGCCAGATTGATAGAAAACCCTGACATTAGGAACAAGACTGGTAAGAGACATGCAAAAAGGGGAGCAACCGCGCCTTTCCTTGACTGTTTAACTGGGTTCATTTTCACGACCTTGTTGTGAGTATCCAATGACCTTCTTGGTAACTCGATCTAATTCGAGTTATAGTATCCAGCGTAACGTTCTGTATTGAGTGAGACTTCCGAACGAATTTCTTTACCTTGGTAGATGCTGGCAAAGAAAAATGAGTTGTCCTCCATCGGAATCACGATTTTGATGGTTACGGTACGAGTCAGTGGCTCGATTTCCTCGCCATCGTTGATGGTGATGGTGGCGTTTTGAGTCCCCAACCGCGCCAGCACCTGATGCGCCATCAAGATCGCATCATCGTTGTCGGCGCCTTCGACAATCACAAAACGGGCCGTCTCGTAGGCCGCGTTGTTGGCCAAGTCTCTCATCATGCTCAAGCGGGCAAATTCGGCACAGCACAAGATGACAACGAACAAGGCCGGTGCAACCAACGCAAATTCGACGGCCGTGGCACCACGCCGCTGGAAACGTGAACGTTGATTTCCGCGGCAAAATTTCATAACCGGTTTCTTATTGCTATTCATCAAATTCACGGGCCATAACTACTTTGGCTGAGATTCGGCGATCCGATCCAAGGATCCCCCACTCGTAAAACGTGTTTTCATCTGTCGGCGCATCAACCAGCACCTCAATTTCATCTAGCGCTTGGAGAACACTAAAGTCCGCCGGAATGATGGTAATGTCCGCCTGGACGACACCCCTTGCATCCAGGACGTTCTGGACCGCCGCCTCAATCGACTCGCGGTCGCCGTTGCGGCGAACACCCGTACGGGCCCCTTCGAATGCGGCAATGGTCAATGTCTGCTTCAGGTACATGTCCGAACAGACGCTGAGCGTTCCGAACATCAACAGCACCACCAACGGAACACACAGGGCACACTCGACCGCAGCTACCCCCCGGGCTCCGCGTGGAGACGCATGGACCAAGCGACTGCCCTGTTTGGAGCGGACGCTTGTCGGACGATATCGCCGAGATAATTGAAGCTGAGCCATGAGTTCCCGTTGGGGTATCAGCCAGTGATAAGACACATCTGTTCGTCAACCAAACTCTACGCCGGTTTGTGACAAGAATTCACCAACTAGCTGTAGTATTCCGAGTAATTTTTGATAGCAGCCTGGTCCTTTTCACGTCCGGTGCTGTTCGATTACGCATAATCGTTAAAGTCCAACCCCCCAACCGGACCGTCGACCACCGAGCCACTAGAGTCGCGAAATGGCAATCTGACCCCGGAAACAGACGTCCACGTCAGATCCGTCGGTGCGACGGCGATCCCGATAGCGACTGGTATAAACGTAACCCTCGGGTGTCGCTTCATATCCGCTCGGCAAAGGGTTCGGGTCAAGCTCACATTCAACCATTTCTGTCGGTTCCAGTGATGGGGCCGCGTCTGGAAAATTGACATTGATCAAACACGCATCCGCGGCATTGGGAGAAGTAGGGTTTCCGGCAACATAAGCGTTCAAAACGCGGTCCAGCATGGGGACAAGATTCTGCCAGTCAAACGGTTCTGAATATCGCTTTCGATACTGGGAAAGTGCCATGGAGCGGACTCCATGCAATTGAGCTTCACGGGCGGCAGCAACGGTACCCGAAACGTAAACATCGGACCCCAGATTCCCACCGTTATTCACGCCAGATAAAACCCAGTCAAACCGGATACCAAGCTGCGTCAGGGCAATCCGCACGCAATCGGCAGGCGTCCCGTTTAGTCGATAGCGATCGGCCGCCTGCTCGACCATTTCGATCGGTCGATTCAGCGTCATTTGATGGCTGATCCCGGATTGTTGTTCTTGGGGAGCAACCACCACCAGCCGGCCCAACGGTTGGGCAACCTGCCCGAGCATCGTCAGGCCAACTGCGTCCCAACCGTCATCATTGGTCAGCAGGATATTCAATGTCCGCCTCGCGAAAAATATTGGAAAACATAGATGCCAGGCGCGAAGGGGCACAAGCCCGCCAGCGCAATCCGCTGATCATCAGCCCGTCCATCGCCCACGGTTTCTGGCAACCCAAAAAAGCCCGACGTTAAAGACACCGGGCTGGGGTTGGTTTACAAAGTGCGTCAACGGTTAGGACTGAACCGCTTCAAGCATTTCGGCCGGCACCTCGATGTTCAACTTTTCCGCCACGCGGCGACCATAATCAGGATCGGCACGGAAGAAGTGGCACAACTGCCGCATCTGGATCTCTTCGCGAGCACCACCCAGAGCTCCCGCGATGGCCGTGGTCAATCGATCTTTTTGCTCATCGCTAAACAGGCGGTATAAATTTCCAGCCTGGCTAAAGTCATCATGGTCTACGCGCGAATTGTAGCGATCAACCGAAACATCACCCAGGTGCAAGGGTGGCTCTGCGTAGACTGGATCCGCCTTGGGAGCCGCGTTATCACTGTTGGGATGATAGTTGGTCGCGGCACCTCCCAGGCCTGTCGACATGGCCCCATCCCGCTGGTAATGCATGACCGGACATTTCGGTCGATTGACCGGCAACTGCTGGTAGTTGGTGCCCACACGGTAACGGTGTGCATCGGCATAGCTCATTAACCGAGCTTGCAACATCTTGTCGGGACTGTGTCCGATTCCAGGCACCAATGCCGATGGGCTGAACGAGGCCTGCTCGACTTCCGCAAAATAGTTTTCCGGATTGCGATTCAATTCCATGATCCCGACTTCGATCAATGGGAAGTCTGCATGCGGCCAGACTTTCGTCAAATCAAATGGGTTCCATTTGAATTCATGGGCCTGCTTGTCAGTCATCACCTGGATGCAGACGCGCCATTTTGGGCAGTCCCCTTGAGCAATCGAATTAAACAGGTCCCGCTGGTGAGATTCCCTGTCCCGACCGATCAACTCGGTTGATTCTTCGTCCGTCATGCATTCGATACCTTGCATGGTTTTGAAATGGAATTTGCACCAAATCCGTTCATTGGCATCGTTGACCAAGCTATACGTATGACTGCCATATCCGTTCATGTTACGCAGTGTTCGCGGCAACCCTCGATCACTGAAAAGGATGGTCACCTGGTGCAGTGACTCGGGACACATCGACCAAAAATCCCACTGCATGTTCATGCAACGCATGTTAGTTTTGGGATCGCGTTTTTGTGTGTGAATGAAATTGGCAAATTTCAAAGGATCGCGAACAAAGAAGACGGGCGTGTTGTTGCCAACCAAGTCCCAGTTGCCCTGGTCCGTATAAAACTTGATCGCAAACCCGCGGACGTCTCGTTCGGCATCCGCCGCACCGCGCTCACCGGCAACGGTAGAGAATCGCAACAAGCACTCCGTCTGTTTACCCACTTCAGCAAAAATCGAAGCCTTGCTGTATTTTGAAATGTCGTTAGTCACGGTGAACGTACCGTAGGCCGCTGAGCCCTTGGCATGCACGACTCGCTCGGGAATTCTCTCACGGTTGAAATGTTGCATTTGTTCGAGTAACTGAACATCCTGCATTAACAAGGGACCCCTCGGCCCCGCCGTAATGGAATTCTCGTTATCCGCGATAGGACAGCCTTCGGCGGTGGTCAGCTGTTTTTTGTCAGACATTTATCTAGCTCCCGTTTCAGATACCTTGCACTTATTTTCAAGAAGATAAGTGTTACTACTTATCTTGCCGATGTAAATAATCAAATCGCTTATGCGCGAAATTGGCTTTGCCTATTGGCCGTCCGTGGTTGTCGCGAAGCCGTTTCCGGAAACTCGATTGCGTGTCCCGAAGTATATCAACTTATTCGACAGCCTGCTTGGATGTCGGTCCCAAGCCCGCCTGTCGGGAAAGCCACAATAGAAACAGCCCAAAACAGGCGATCGGACCACCCTCCAGCACTACCCAATAACGGGGCATTCCGGATGTCACATCGATCCCGATCATGGCCAGTCCGATCAGGACGTGCAAGGCAGCCAAAAGCGGGACCATTTCGCGAAATTGGTTCCATTTCACGGCCACGATCAACGTCACAGCACCGTGAACGGCATACAGCAACGACGTACTGCGTGCCAAATATATGGTGATTTTGGAGTCGGGAAAGCTCCCCAGTCCCAACATTTCATGGGCCCCGGCCATCGCTGTCGGTGGCAAGAAAACGGCGAACGTTGCCAGTAATAGAAACGCACCATTCAGATAGACCAATCGTCTCAACCAGACTTCATACTTGTTCATCGCACACCTTAATCGACACGTCCCAATCTCACGGCTGCCGACGCACCTGACCCGTTTTCCGTCCCCAGGTCATTTGGCATATCAGTTTCGTTTCGACCATCGCTTCTGCGGCGGAGCTTTGGCCGAAAGGCTATTCCGATCAACAATCATCTCCAAAGCTTCTTTTCCCAGTCGCTCCTCAAGCCGACTGCATAATTGTTGATTAACATCAACCTTGAGTTTATTAACCGCCAAGCTGACTTCCATGCCGTCGCTGAGTGTCAGTTGCAACTGCAAAACGCCTTTGCCCGGGTAGCCTCGAATGATCTCATAGATTGCCTTCAAGTCGCTTTGTTGATGAATCGTTTCCTGCACGCGAATCTTAATTCCCGTCGTAAGGCATTGGTCAATTTCATCCAGTGGAATCACGCGGTCAATCACCAGATTGGCTTCGTCACCGCCTCCCCGTCGATCAATCGCACCCTGGACCACCACGATCGCATCCGCCTGTACCCGTTCTCCCTGCTCTGCAAATTCGGTCGGCCATTGAATACAACGAATCGAGCCATCCACATCTTCCAGATCAAACATCACATACTTGGTAGGAGAATTGGCATCCCGCACCCGTTTGACGTGCGAGTATTTCAGAGATGAAATCATCCCACCCATCGTGACTCGATCACGATCCTGTGTTTGACCAACCTGTGTCGTCGAATGTGAGCAATAATGACTGAGCAATTCACGGTGTTGAGCCAGGGGGTGACTGGTCAAATAAAACCCGAGCACCTCTTTTTCAGCCGCCAACAACTGTCGCTCCTCCATTTCCGGGATTTCTGGCAGATCAACAACCGCCTGATCCGGGTCAGTATCTTCTGCATCACCAAACAGATTTTTTTGGCCGCTCTTGCGATCAGACAGTGCCGAAGCCCCGGATTGCATGGCCCGGTCCACGGCGGCCAACAGCTGAGATCGCTTGGCACCCAGGCAGTCCATGGCGCCTGCTTTGATCAATGATTCCAGAGAGGCTCGACTGCAAGAGGTAGGTTCGACGCGCTCGCAAAAATCAAACAGGTCCTGAAACGGTCCGTTTTCGCCACGTTCATCGGCGATCGCCTGGGCCGCACCTTTGCCACACCCCTTGATCGCCGACATGGCGAAAAAGATCTTGCTGTCGCCAACGGTAAAATCGACGTTCGAGAAATTCACGTTGGGAGGAACCACTTCGATGTCCATCCGCTGACAGTCTTCCAGGTGTTCCACCAGCGAATCTTTTCTCGTAAAGTTTCGATCCGGGATGTCCCCCGTCAACAGAGCGGCCATGAATTCAACCGGGTAATGCGTTTTCAGATAGGCCGTCTGAAACGCCACAAACGCGTAGGCCGTGGAGTGGCTCTTGTTGAATCCATAACCGGCAAATTTCAAGATCATATCCCACAAGCCTTGTGCCGTATGATTCTTGAGGCCCTGTTCCTGTGCACCTTCCATGAATTGCTCATAGTTCTCGGCAATCAACTTCTCTTTCTTCTTGCTGATCGCCTTGATACAGGTATAGGCAGAGGCCAAAGGGATTTTACCGAGCTGGTTCAGGATCTGCATGACCTGCTCCTGGTAAACCATCACGCCATGGGTTTCGGACAAGATGACCTCGAGAACCGGATGCGGATATTCCGCTTTCTTGTGCCCATGTTTGACATCAATATATTGTTGGACCATGCCACCTTCGAGCGGACCCGGTCGATACAACGCATTGGTTGCAATAACATCTCGAAAATGATCCGGTTTCATTTTCTGCAACAAGTCCCGGATCCCGCCGCTTTCCAATTGAAAAACGCCCTTGGTTTCTCCTCGCTGCAACGTTTTAAATGTCTCTTCGTCATCCATTGGAATCAGCTGCAAGTCGATTCGGTCGCCATGGGTGGCTTGAATGATATTGACCGCATGACTCAAGATGGTCAGGTTTCGCAGCCCCAGAAAGTCCATTTTCAACAGCCCTGCATCTTCCACATCCCCCATCGACCATTGGGTGATGACATCCTCCTTGCCAGACACTCGACCGAGCGGTACGTATTCAGTAAGCGGCTTGTCTCCAATCACCACGGCCGCCGCGTGCGTGCCGATGTTCCGTGCCAGTCCCTCAAGTTTCCGAGCAAAATCGATCAGCTCCTGTATCTCGGGGTCCCCGCTGCAGGCCGCCCGCAATTCATCGCTCGTTTCCAATGCCTCATCCAGTGAAATATTCAGCACATCGGGAACCATGCCGGAAATCTGGTTGACACGGCCCAGCGGAATGCCGAGCACCCGCCCGACGTCCTTGATGGCAGCCCTGGCCTTGAGCGTTCCAAATGTCCCGATTTGGGCCACACTGTCTTCGCCATACTTGTCTTTGACGTAACGAATGATCTCTCCGCGACGAATTTTGCAGAAGTCGATGTCAATATCAGGTGCTTCCAGCCGGTTTTCATCCAGGAACCGTTCAAACAACAGGCCATATTTGATTGGGCAAACATGGCTGAGAAACAACGCATAGCAAACCAGCGCCCCAACGCCACTACCCCGCGCCGTGGCTGGTATATCACGGATGCGGGCCTGTTCCACAAAATCCCAGCAGATCAAAAAGTAATTCGCAAAGCCGAGTTTATTGATCACACTCAGTTCCCGCTCCAGCCGATTCATCACGACCTCGGACAACTCGCCGCCGGGCATCATTTCCTCGTTGTCTTCGTACCGTGAACAAAGCCCGGCAAGACACAATTCCCGCAATTTGCTCTCCGGTGTTGCCTCGTCGGGCAATTCAAAAACCGGGAAATGGCGCTGTCCCAAATCCAACTGAATATCGACTGTATCTGCGATTTCCTGACTCCGCGCCACCGCGTCCTCCAGGCCGAGAAACTTGCTGTACATTTCCGATTGGTTACGCAAAAAGTACTGGTTCCCGTCCATTCGCATACGTCGTTGATCGGTACGAAATTTTCCCGTGTTGATGCAAAGCATCACATCCTGGGCATCCGCATCCTCTTGGTCGACGTAATGACAATCGCTCGTCGCCACCAATGGCACACCGATTCGATTAGCAATGTCAACGCTGCCCTCTAAAGCAATCTGCTGTACCTCGACACCATTGTTCATGATCTCGATAAAATAACGATCACCAAAGACACCATGAAACCAATTGGCCACTTCCGTTGCCGCTGCAAAATTTTCCTCGGCGCCTCTGCCTCCCTGTTGCAAAATGGCACGATTGAACTCGCTGGAAACACAACCACTCAGACAGATAATTCCTTCCGAGTGTGCCGCCAACAACTCCTTGTCAATCCTCGGTTTGAAATAGAATCCTTCCAGTGAAGCGGCCGAGGCCATCTTGATCAGATTTTCAAACCCAGTCCTGTTTTGGCACAACAGGGTTAAATGGTAACTCGATTCCCGTGTACCATCCCTACTTTTCTTAAAACGACTGTCCGCGGCAACATAAGCCTCGTAGCCAATGATCGGGTTGATATCGTGCTGCTTCGCCGTCCGGTAAAATTCGAGTGCGCCATGCAGATTGCCGTGATCCGTCAAAGCCAAAGCATTCATGCCGAATCCCGCAGCCCTTTCAACCAACTTGGGAATCGAACTGGCGCCGTCGAGCAGACTGTAGTGGCTGTGGCAATGTAAATGTACGAATGGTCGTTCAGGCATAAATATAAATCCAACCGCGGATGAAAGATCCGATGAGTATTTCGTCAAGATCGACGATTCTATTCCAACCGGCGAGCGAATACTATTGTTGCAAAAACGCAACGGATTCCCGATTAAAAGAGTGCCCGGTCGATCCCGTGGATTTGCAGGTACTGACGTTTGAAATGCCAAAAACTGGGAATTCCTTTTACTTTTTGTCGACTTGGCCCCAAAAACTAAAATATATTTACAGGTGATCGCTTTGTCTTTCTCACGTGTCAATTTCCCTACCCAAGGTCTAACGCACAATTTCAATGTCTGTCCCATCCACAGAACCTATTTCCAGCCCTGATTCATTCGCCGGGAAAAGCCAGGTATTCGACCAACTGGCGTCCTTGATGGCGATGCAGGAACAGCTTCAAAAACAGGTCGAAGACTATTTCCGTGAAGTTCGCAATCGACTGGACTCGATTGAAGACCGGATCATCGACGCGAAACAGGACACCACGGAGACCAACACCAGTCCCAACACGGAATGGGAAGCCAAAAAACAGGCAATCTATGAGGAACATGGGATGGTTGCCGACGAGGCGCCTCGGACCCAACCGGAAACCACATCCAGACCAAGGGAAACCGCTGGTAACCACTCCCTCGGCAGCGGCGAAGACATCCCGGCCGAAGTCGACTTTGATTCCATAAAAGCTACCGATGCGGATCACACTGAAATAGAGCAATTGAAGCAGCAGCTTCACGAAAAACTGCGGCTCGCGGAAATGGAACTTTCTATCAGCCGAGCCAAGATCATTCAGGAAACGGCTCAACTGGACGATCAGCGCCACGAACTGGAAAAAATGGCTTCCCAAATAACTCCACTAACGCCGAGCTCCAAAGACGGCAAGAAGCCATCCATGCTGGATCGGCTCAGTCGGCATATGATTCCTGTCCGCAAGTCCAACCAGGGCTAGTCTCTCGACCAGCACCCGATTTGGACGACCCACGTCTCCCAAAGCGATCGAGTCGTTTGACGATCCACTCTCTCTTGGACTTGACCGATCCAGGACACCTCCAACGCTAGCAGTCTGTTTCTTTCAAGTCCGCTTTACGCGGGAGTATCTTCAGGATTTCTATTGGCCTTGTCCTGATTTTGACATGTTTGGTAACTAATCCACTGAGATAGTCTGGACGCACGTAACAGACGTCGTGAAATCTGCTCACCGATGTGGAAACCGGTCATGGCCAAATCAAACGCCGAAAAAACAAACGACGACGCAGTAACTGAACCAAATGCCGGCGGGTTCTCGCGCGGCAAAATCAAGCGGTTAATTATCGTCGTGCTATTCCTGGGTGCTGGAACGTTTGCCATTTCTCAAACAGTCGCTTCCAGGTCCAAGACGACTGGCGAGGAAACGGCGCAGGTGGCCGAAGGTGAACCTGCCACGCAACCTGGTGAAACCATCGGGAAACTAACTCAAAACGAAGCAAAGCCTCAGCCCCAGGGTGATCCGGTCGTCGCTCAGAAGAAAAACAAGCAGCCCAATATGACCGGGAACGTGGCAGTCAACAATCAAAGACAAGATACGACCAATTCATTTCAACCGTCACGGCAAACCAATCAAGGAACATCGCAAAAATTAGCTGCGAAAACCGACAGTCGGCAACCAGACTCGCTGGCACAGCCCAAGTCGCAGCCAAACGGAGGAATCCTGGCGAATCCCCAACTGACCCGCCAAGTTCCGGTCAACGGCAACTCAAGCTCAGGCAGCCTGGCGGGGATGACAAATTCCCAGAGCAATGGATTTGCGCTCCCGACCAAGGCAACCCAACCTCAAACCAGCCAAAGCGGGGAAACTGGAAACAACCAGCAAAATCGTCAGGCAGACGGTAGTCAACCGGGTACAAACCTGCCCGGCCCATCTCCCGGTCAGGCAACCACTGGCGCTGCCAAGCCGGAAACAAAATTCAGCCTGGCGGGGCAACCAAATTCCCTTGCGGCATCCAACAGTTTCTCTGCCCCTGCCACACCACAGCTCAACACTCAAGTGCAAACCAATCGGGGCCTGCGCCCTGCGCTTCCGGGAGAAGCCCCTGCCAATCAAAAAACGATGGCTGATTTGGCAGAACCGACAGCTCCACTGGCCAAGCCAAGTCTGCTGAAGACACCCGACTCCCTTCCCGCCAGCAACGGTATCACACCAACACTACCACGCAACCCTGCGCCGCAAACCGCTTTTGACAAATCCAAAATCCTACCGCCACCTACGGGGCTGACCCAATCTCCGGAACCCTTTGGCAATACGCCCGGTTTAAACAAACCGACCGTGCCAGCCAGCCTCAAGAGTGGGCCCAACAATTCCATACTACCCACGTTGCCAGCGACACCAAGCGCGTCCACAACTCCACCCATGGGACAGCCACAAACGGTGGCTGGCACCAACCGTTCGGTTCCTGCCAGACTGCCTTCCATGCAGTCACCAACCATTGCAACCATGCAAAACGTCTCAAGCAATATCGGCTCACAGGTTCCATTTCTCGCCTCGGGTCTTACCAAATCGACGCCCGATCGACAGTATGAAGGAATCCAGTCACCTTCGGTGACGATCGAAAAAATTGCCCCCCGTGAGATTCAGGTAAATACTCCAGCGGACTTTCAACTGATAGTCAAGAATGTGGGTCGCATCACCGCCAATCACGTGGAGGTCCACGATCAGATCCCCCAGGGAACCGAGTTGATGCAGGCGATGCCGCAGCCAGAGCGCGGTTCCCAGAGACAGGTCAGCTGGAAGTTGGGATCGCTCCGACCCGGCCAGGAAAAACGGATTGACATTCGATTGAAGCCAACCACCCCTGGTGTCATTGGCAGTGTGGCTCATGTTACTTTTGCTGCACAAGCCTCGATGCGAACGCGAGTGACAAGACCCGTTCTCACCATACGTCACAGGACTCAACCCAAAGTCATGATTGGTGATACGGTCACCTTGGAAATAGCCGTCAAGAACGAAGGCGATGGACCCGCAACCAATGTTTACGTCCAGGAAGATGTGCCCCAACAACTGGCTTTTCAGGATGGAATTAGAGAACTCGAATATCCACTGGGCACACTGGCCCCGGGGCAATCCAAAAATGTCAAGCTGACTCTCAAGGCCGCCTCTGTCGGAAAACTAAACAATACGATTGTGGCTTTTGCTGACGGAGGTCTCCAGTCACAGCATGGCGTCGAGCTGGAAGTCGTTGCACCCAATCTGATCGCCACATCGGACGGACCACGCAAGCGTTATTTGCGTCGCAAAGCAACGCATGAAATGGCTGTACAAAACGCCGGGACGGCGCGGGCAACGAATGTTGAAATGGTTGCGCGACTGCCCAGGGGTTTGCGTTTTGTCGACACCAACCATCAAGGCAAATACGATCGCAATACCCACGCCGTTTACTGGAGCATGGCCGAGCTCGGACCGGGTCAGACTGCCCAGGTCAATTTAACAACACTGCCGTTGGAACCTGGTGATCAAAACATCCGCTTTGAAACCCTGGCCGATCTCAAACAGAACGCGAGTATTGAACACGTGATGAACGTCGAACACTTGACGGATATCTTTTTTGATCTCGATGACGTCGTCGATCCAATCGAAGTAGGCAGTCAAACCATCTACTCGGTTCGCATCGTCAACCAGGGAACCAAGGTAGCCACCCATGTCCAGCTGTTCGTGGACATGCCTGATGGCATACAGCCCATCTCGGTCGAAGGCGATATCACCAGTGAAATACGGAACCAGGAAATATTGTTTGCGCCAATTTCAAACTTGAATCCTGGCGACGAGATCGGCTTGAAAATACATGCCGCCGGTATCAGCCCGGGCGATCATCGGATTGCCATCAACCTCCAGTCGGACGGACGGGAAATCAACGTTACCAAGCAGGAATCGACAAGGGTTTACTCCGATCGCTGACCTGCCTCAAGCGCGATCAACTTTTTGACAATCCCATCCAGTTCCTGTGGCGTTTCAGGATTCGCAATATTGGCCGCTACCATGTACGCCACTTGCTCGTTGGTCGCTATAAAAATCTTGCAGTACCAAAGCGTGTTGGAACCGCTGTGACTGAGCACTGGGCCAGCGGACCAGTGGCGACGGGACACACCCCAGCCCATCGCATATTTTTGCCCGGCGGACTTCAGCTCCTGTGAGATCGCGTGCAAGTGCTGACGTGTCGACTCGGTAATCAACGGATGCCGACTGTTCATGTGAACCTTGGCAAACTGCGCCCAGTCGGACATCGAACAATGCACCGTACCGGCAGGACCCAGAGCGGGCGCATTGTCCGATTGAACGGCCATCAGTCCCTCGGGCAAACTTCGATGGCCCCAGGGATGGTCCAGGGAACCACGAGGCCCGGGTGAACCGAAGCCGGCCGTTTTCATTTCCAACGGGTCAAATAGCTCCTGCTGCATCAATTCCTCCCAGGTCGATTCGGCCTGATGAGCCGCCATCAATCCCGCCACCATGTACCCTAAATTAGAGTAATGGTACTCCGTCCCAGGGGCCTTTTCCGGCGGGCGAGCCAACGATTCGATAGCAATGCTCCGTCGTTTCTCGGCAACCGTTCTACCACGCGAGTTCCACCAATTGACTGCTTGGGCAGGCATGCCGCTGCGATGCATCAAAAGCTGTTGAATTGTGACTGGCCGATAGTCGGGGTGAATCTCAGCGGCCAGATCCGGCAGACATTCGGCCAGTGTCGAGTCCCAGCCCAATCGCCCTTGATCCACAAGTCGACCGATCAACGTCGCTGTCATCGCTTTGGTACATGAACCAATGTGCATCCTGTCGTGGATGGTCATGGGTTCCTTGTTGTTGAAATGACGAAGACCCACACACCCAATCCGTATGGGTTGATCCACACGGGAAATCGCTGCAACGGCTCCCGGTATTTCCGAGGAAGACAAGGCCTCGACCAGTATTTCGTCAATCGCGGAGGCCTTGACCACAGCGTTTGAATCTTCGGGCAATTGTCCCCTGGCAGGCGACCCGAATGGACCACCCATCAGCAGGCTCAGAACGACCCATACCGAATATCGGCTCTGGGTCCCAATCGAAAAAACGGACCGGACCGCAAATCTCCCGGAATCGTTCCGATTCATAGAGTTTTCCACTGTTATGATTACAATCTTGTCTGATAAACTTTTACGCTGTTTCGGTCCTGCCTACTGGAATATCCTGCCCCGGTGATCAGACGTACCAACGGGCACTCTGGTTGGCAGCAGGGGTGTTGGACACCTTCGCCGCTGTGAATGGGATGGAACCATCCACCTTGGAACAAACGCCCTACACTATCATACAGGTACTTGTAATGAGACGTCCATTAATTGCCGGCAACTGGAAGATGAACCTGAATCGCTCCGAGTCAATGGGATTGGCTCAGGGGATCGTGCAAGGTAATTGCCCGGGTGGTGTTGAAGTTGTCTTGTGCCCAACCTTTGTGTATCTGGATGCCGTGTCCGGTGTGCTGGACGGAACGTCGGTTAAACTCGGTGGCCAGGATGCGTATCACGAATCCAATGGTGCCTTTACCGGTGCCATCAGCATGGTCATGTTGGCCGATCTGGGTTGCGACTATGTGATCCTCGGACACAGTGAACGGCGGCACAAAATGAATGAAACGAATGCCATGATCAATGCCAAATTAAAAGTAGCGTTGGCAACGGGCATTACCCCCATCCTCTGCATTGGCGAATTATTGGAAGAGCGTGAAGCCGGGCAGACTCAAGCGGTGGTAGAATCGCAAATAGACGGGTCTTTAGCCAGCTTGAACGCGGAGCACGTAGCCCAAATCGTGATCGCATATGAGCCGGTTTGGGCAATTGGAACGGGAAAAACCGCTACTCCAGAACAAGCTCAGGATGTCCACGATGACCTTCGCAAATTGCTGGCGAGCCGGTATAATGCGACGTCCGCCGCCGCCGTACGAATTTTGTATGGTGGCAGTGTGAAACCGTCCAACGCGGCCGAGCTGTTGTCTCAGCCCGACATTGACGGTGCTTTGGTTGGCGGAGCTTCGCTCCAAACTGACAGCTTTTTGGAAATTATTGCCGCCTCCACTGCCGAAGCGGCCAGTTGAAAATAGAGTGTTAGGTTTACGATGGGTTTAATTATTCTCGAGTTTCTGCTGTTCGTCTTGTCGTTCTTCATGATGCTGCTGATTCTCGTTCAGCGAGGCAAGGGAGGTGGCCTGACAGGTGCACTGGGCGGCATGGGCGGCCAGAGTGCGTTTGGTGCCAAGGCTGGCGATGTGTTCACAAAAGTCACCGTCGTTACGGCCATCCTCTGGATTACGTTGTGCATGTTGACGATTGCCCGATACAATCCGCCGCCCCCACCTCCCCAGGCCGACTCAGGGCCACCTTCAATGACCAGTGGCGAAGGTGATGCGGAAGAAGCTAAAGACAACGCCCTGATGGAACAAGTCATCAAGGACCAAGCCGAGCTGGATAAAAAAACGGATCCCTCGACAGATGCAGAGAAGCTTAAGCAACAGATCGAAAAAGATAAATTGGAGATTGAGGGGAAATCGGATCCATCCGGAGCCGGTACCGATAAAAAAGAAGACTCGACAGGACCCGATCTGAATGCCCCGGAAACCAAGTCCGATTCTGGCGTTCAGGAGAATGACAAGTCCGGTGACAGTGGATCTTCTTCCGATAAAGATTCGTCAAACAACAACGGGTGATGGGCGCATCCAGACCGCCGTTGCTTTTTCTACGGAGTCGATCAGTTGCTATTAAGCATGACTGGGCACGGCCAGGCCGTTGCCGAAAATGAGCATGTTAATGTGCTGGTCGAGCTGCGCTCCGTCAACAACCGGTATCTCAAAACAACGATCAGCAGTGATCTGGATCCGGGGTATGAATCGCAGCTGGAATCGTTGCTGCGCGACAGGATCATGCGGGGCGCGATCAACGCCCGCATCAAACTTCTTTTTTATGGTGGCAGCCGTGATTACCAGATCAATACGGCCGCCCTGCAGGCCTATCAGCAACAGTTGTCAGCCATCGAATCGACCGATCATCAGGCCAGCCTGGATGCCCTGTTGAATTTGCCGGGTGTGATCGAAGAAAACGTCCCGGCTGACCGCTTGCAAGCTGCTTGGCCAGTCGTTGAGCTGGCGACACGCGAGGCACTGGAAAAGCTGGTCGAAATGCGGGCCCAGGAAGGTGCTGCCATGCAGAAAGACCTGTTGGCCAATTGCGATTTGATCGCCCAATTGACGGAACAAATTGAATCCCTGACACCCAACATTGTCAAGAATTACTCCAAGCGGATTTCGGATCGTCTCAACCAGATGTTGGAGGATTTCAACGTATCGGTAACCGAATCGGATATCGTTCGAGAAGTAGGCATTTTTGCCGAACGGGTTGATATTTCCGAAGAGCTTGTGAGATTGAAAAGTCACATCGAACAATTCAAGTTGATCATCAACGCATCAACTAGCAATGGCCGGAAACTGGATTTCCTGACGCAGGAGCTGCTCAGGGAAACCAATACAATCGGCTCCAAAGCCAATGACGTAGAAATTGCCAACCATGTTGTCGAGATAAAGACTGCTATCGAACGGATTCGAGAGATGGTTCAAAACGTAGAATAAAACCCATACTCAGTCCACGATGTCAAAAACTGAACAAAATTGCGATGGCGGCAAGCTGATCATTATCTCAGGACCTTCGGGGGTCGGGAAATCGACAGTTGTCAAACAACTGATTCAACAATGTGAACTGCCTTTGGAACTGAGTGTTTCGGCGACCACCCGACCGCGCCGCGCCGACGATCAGGCAGGCGTCAATTATCATTTTTTGACCGATGAGGAATTCCAACGTCGCGCCGCAAATGGGGAATTTCTGGAATATGTCGAAGTTTTTGGCCGCGGATACTGGTATGGAACATTAAAAGACCAAGTTAGCACTGGCCTCAATAGCGGCAAGTGGATAATCTTAGAGATTGATATTGAAGGTGCAGCCAAGGTGCTGAAGCTTTATCCCGAGGCACTGACAATATTCATCCATCCCGGCAACCTTGAACAGCTGCAACGGCGACTGGAACACCGGGGCACCGAGACGCCCGATTCGCTTGCTCGCCGACTCGAAGTTGCCAAGCAAGAACTTGCAGCCGCTTCGAACTACCAAAACATCGTTATCAATAAAACGGTTGAGCAAGCTGTCGAAACGATATGCCAACTGCTGTTGAAAAGCAAAAACCACCCGAGTGGAGATAATACAGAATGTACGACGAACTAAAAGAAGAAGAAATTGTCCGCAAAGTCGGGGGCCGGTTTAAATTATCGACCTTGATTCAAAAAAGAATGGTCCAGCTTAACCAAGGTGCGCGACCGCTGATCGACACCAACGAAGAAGATATGATGGCCGTGGTACTACAGGAAATTTTACTGGACAAAATCTTTCTTGATTCGGCGGATGAAGTGGGAACCAATGCGTCACCCGATTTCAGCGAAACTCCCGAACTCAACCTTGATGACCTGTAAATCGATTAAGTCCTCATTGGTTTGTATACAAGCCACGAATCCGGGCGTCCTCTGATGTTCGCGGGATGGGTGGCTTTTTTTGTCCGCGCAGAGCTAACTGTCATGATGAAGAACTGATGGCTGATTCCGAAATACTGCTGGCCGTTACTGGCGGAATCGCGGCGTTCAAGTCGGCCGCGCTGGCCAGTTCGCTTGTCCAACAGGGATACGGAGTCCGTGTGGTCCAGACAGAATCGGCCACGCGCTTTGTGGGAACGCAAACGTTTAGTGCATTGACCAGCCGACCGGTCATCACCGACCTGTTTGACCCGCAATTCCCACTGGGGGCCCATATTGAACTGGCCCGGCAAAGTGACCTGTTATGTGTCGCGCCGGCATCGGCAAATTTCATGGCCAAGGCTGCCTCTGGAATCGCCGACGATTTGTTAAGCACGTTGTACCTTTGTTTCACGGGCCCGGTGCTGGTGGCACCCGCCATGAATTGCGAAATGTGGGAAAAGCCGGCTACACAACGCAATTTGCAACAACTGCGGGACGATGGAGTGCAGATCATTGACCCGGATGAAGGTTGGCTAAGTTGTCGGGTCCAAGGCGTCGGTCGAATGGCTGACCCGGTGAAAATTCATGGCGAGATTGACGCAATTGTTGACCCCAAACCGACAAAGGATTAGAACACCTTGGTCCGACCTGTTGCCAACTCGCGTCACTTGAATCCGAATACCTTTCCATGGCCCGAATCCTCATTACCTCTGGTCCCACGCGTCAGTACATTGACCCTGTTCGGTATTTGAGCAACGCCTCCAGTGGCCAAATGGGTCGCTGTCTGGCCGAAGCGGCATTGGAGCGAGGGCATGACGTTGTCGTGGTCAGTGGACCGGTTCAATTGGAATACCCAAAATCTTGTGAGGTCATCCCGGTTGTATCCACGGATGACATGTTGTCTGTCTGCCAGGAGATCTTTCCAAATTGCGATGGGTTGATCGGTGCCGCAGCGCCTTGTGACTATCAACCCGTGGAGGTGGCAGATCATAAAATTCCCAAGACGGGAGATACATTGGTTATTAAATTGGTCGAAACCCCGGATGTTGTTGCCAAACTAGGCAGCGGAAAAAAACCGGGTCAGTGGACCGTCGGCTTTGCTCTGGAAACGGATGATGCCCGGTTCCGGGCAATCACAAAATTGGAAAGGAAAAGCTGCGATCTGGTTGTTTTAAACGGGGTCGCTGCCATTGATTCCTCCGATAACCATGTTGAAATCATCGCGCCCGGAGGCCAGGTGTTACAGATTGTCCAAGGGAGCAAGCCATTGGTCGCAAGTTCGATCCTGCACTTGATCCAGGAAAGGCTGATGCAGGAAAGCGACCAGGTATGATCAAATCTGAAACTCCCCTGGAAAAACCGGTGAACCGCAGTGTCACGCCCTCCAACGTTGCATTGGTACTGGTGGGATTACTGGTAATGGCCGCTTACACATTCCTGCTACGCAGAATGTCACCACTGGACATGGGGCAATACACATTCCAGTTCTTTCCCATCCCGTGGTTTACCATGTTTGGAGAATTCCTGTTTATTCTGCTGTTGACCATCGTCGCCATGTGGCATGTCAAACTGGCATTGGGTAAGCCGCAGGATTCCTCCTTGTCAGGACGGTTGAGCAAGATTTCACAACTGTTATTTGCCCTGATTCTGCTATTGGTTCCCTTGATTTTCAGGGCCGCAGCCGAATTCCTGCTCAAGCTCATCAACGGTTAATGGTTGGGCAAGGCGTGATGGCGACATGTCAACCGCCGGTTCCCGCTATCAAACAAGTCGGTGCATGATCGCTCAGGTACTGGCCAGGATATGGAGAATGTCACCATCCTGAACAACGTATTCCTTGTGCTCTTTGCGCATCAGATTCTGTGCCTTGATCTCACGTTCACTTCCCACTCGAAACAGATCATCGCACGTCATGGTTTCGGCCCGAACAAAGCCCCGCGCCAGATCGGTGTGAATTCCAGCCGCCGCGTCTTCGGCCGTGGCACCTTGTCGAATCAGCCATGTCCTGACTTCTTTTTCCCCGGCAGTAAAAAACAGCATTTGCTGGGATGCGTCCATCAATTGACGGACCAGTTCATTTCGATCAACACCGGCAACTCCCATTTCAGAACAAAACTCGTCCCTCTCCTCTTTGTCCATCTGAGCCAGGTCCATTTGCAATGAAATTGAAAAAGCAGACGCAATGGTTCCCTCCGGCAATCCTGTTAAATGCTGATGAGGGTCCGTTTCGTCATCGGCAACATTGACAACGACAAAGCGAGGCTTATCTGTCAGCAACTGAAACGACTTGGTTGCCCGGGCCTGCACGTCGGTCAGTGCGAGATCACGCAATGCCTTGCCGGATTCCAGTTGTTCCAGGACCGGTTCTAGTGCCTGCAGTTCCGCCAATTCCTTGTCCCGATTGGGCCGTGGTTTCTTGGTCGACTCGCGCAATTTCTCGACCCGCCCGGAAACAATATCCAAATCGGCTAACAACAGGTCTTCTTCAAACGACTGCAAATCGTCTTTTACGCTGGCGCCTGAAAATCCAGCAACCACCATGACCAGACAACCCGCTTCGCGAATCGCTGCCAATTTGCCCGCATTGCCCTCGTGAGTCCGGCTCAACCCGGGCGTATCGACCACGTTTAGCATGGCCTGCGTAATTTTCTTGGGTTGGTAAATGCCACACAGCGGTTCCACCCGCGGATCAACGATCGTGCAGGTCGCCATCTGGGTTGCATGAGCCAGGGAAAGGTCCGGCTCCACGCCAGTCAGCCAATGAAACAGAGTGCTCTTACCGGCCCCTTGATACCCTACGATTCCAATTTTCATTTGTGCGCCGAGTCGCTGGCAATGAGCGACGTGATTTTCAGTTGTTCTTCCAGTTCCTTGGCCATTCGTTCTATCTTGTCTGTACGACGATTGTCTAGGGCGCGTTGACCGAATCTGACGTGATAAAAGGCTTCCGTAATCTGCGAGACGCTATCCAGAATCAGCTGATGCCCGGGATGTGCGGCAAAATGATCGGCTACCAGCAAGGCAAACTCTCGATGGGTCTGATTGGGCTGTCGCTCGAGGTCATGGTCCCGCTTGAGGGTACCTGCCATTTTTTCATAAAACGGCACAACTTGTTGTATATAAACATCCCCCATGACCCAAGTCCCTAATTCCGGCGAGATCCAAAACAGGGCGCTGCCAATCATTTTGCGGAAACGGCTGACGTGTACCTTTGGCTTGCGCTCGACCAGCGTACGCTGTAATTTGAACTTCCGGTAAAAGACCATGACGACCAGCCCGACGATAACACCGAGCAGCAAAAACTGGTACAAGGGATTCATTTTGACTTCGTTGGCAAATGTTTCCCCGGCAGTTTGCCATTTCGACAGGTCCATCATGCCGAGTAATTGCGACGATTCCAAGTCCATCGACTCCAGCTCTTTGGTGGAATCCATTCCCAGAACGTAGTCCTGCCACAAATTCCTGGCCAATTCGAGTGGCTCACCATTGCTGACCAGAGTTTCGGCGGTGTAAATATTGCCGGTTGGATCAAGTGACAGCCAAGCGCCCCCCGGGCCGGCCGCTCCCGAGGCAAACATCTCCGCAGTACAATCTTCGGGAGGAATGTAGGCTTCAACCCAAGCATGGGCGTGCCTCTCACGAACCATGTAGCACTCATTGAGCTTGTTGTATTCGCCACCATAAAACCCAATGACCAACCTGGCCGGAATGTTTTGGCTACGAAGCATGATCGTCAAGGCAGACGCAAACAACTGGCAATGACCGGTCCTGTGATTCTTAAAAAAGTCCTCAACTGGGTCCAGTCCTGCTGTTCTGGGGATATCTTGAAAGTTGAGCGTATAGGAAAATTGGTTGGTCGGCAGAAAAATATTGTTCATCTCACGGCTCAACTTCAGTGAATCCGTCTTTCCAACCTGCCGGGAGATTCGTTCTGCAGCGCCGACGATTGCGGGATAAAGGCCGCGATCCAAGTGGACCAGGCTATTGAACTCACCCACATTCTGAGGCAAGGTCAAATTATCAATCTTGATGATGTCCGGAACATAAGGCCAGCTTTCCAGGGGGCGGTTACCATTTTCGACCAAAGCTCCCATCCTGTATTGATACGCGGACATTTCAGTCAAATCGCCTCTGCGACGACGGCTCAAGGCAGAAATATCTCGACAATATTCGACCTCCTGGCTTGTCTCGCCGAGGCGAAAACCGGGTGTCATGGCAAACAACAAGGGATCGGTCGTAGCCTCGATCGCAACATCGGAAACAAGCCATTGCGTTCGTTGGGGCGGTAGTGCCATCATCCGTTGATAACTGAACTCAAATACTGAATCATAAGGTGCTGTCCACGTTGTCACTCCATTTTTAACTCCCCAGCGAGACAAAGGCATTCCACGAAAATACGGGTGTTGGCTCAATTTGACTTTATTTTCCGTGTCGGGATCGGTGAACCATGCTCGAAAGACCAGGCGACCAGAATCGGATATGGAGCCTCGGTTGTCGAGATCGACCTGGTAGGACCCACCCGTCGCACTCACCTGTTTCTTTCCAGGGCCCAACCAGGCAGTGTCAATCCTGGGAATGTTGTAGAACAGGACGATGGCAAAAACGAGACCGGCAATCAGCCAGGGAAACAGGTTGCTGATCATCTTCGTGTATGAACTGGTAACCTTGGAATCAAAGACCATGCAGGCGGGTGCTCCGTCGCACGTGTAACTGCCTCTGGCAATCGACTCAATCCTCGATTTGGCCTTCGCCAAATTCAGGCGGTTGAATCGCCTGACCTCGAACCACTGGGTAAATTCGCACTGCAACATCATCATGGCACCGGCCACGGCAAAATAAGTAACGAACAGTAACCCACCCTCAAAATTCAAATTGAAAATCGCGGCCACGACGACCTGCAAGAGGGTTAATACCAACACTTGCCAATACAAGCGGGGTGTCTTTTTCTGGAACAACAAGACGGTTTGCAAATAAATGAGCAAATTGCCGACCGAAATAAGCTTGCTGGCGCTGTCGCCACCGTAAAAATCCCTCATGGCATATACCAGGATCAGAATGGATGCCACATTGGCCAGCCAGCCACTAAGGTGAAAAAGGCCTAGCCTGTCAACCAGCACAAAAGAAATGAAGCCACCCAGGAACGCGAACGCGGCTAACTGCCACGAATTTTGACTTGCACCTAGCAGCAAACCACTCGCGGTGATCAGTAGCAGGCAGACAATTTGTATAACGAGTTTACGTGGATGCATCTCTTAATTTATTCCTGAGAAACTCGGAAACCACTTGCTCCGATTGCTCGTCGGGATTAAACACCTGTTTGAAACTTTTTGATCCAACTGAAATCCAGTGAAGGTCCTTGCCCGTTTTTCGCCAAAGTTCGGCTCCCATTTGAGTCTCAAGCCATTCTTCAGGGGCCGGGCGGGAACTGATCACGAAAATAGGGGTGCCGACTGATACCTGGTTTTGCAAATCGAGAATTGACTGGGCAACCTGTGGACTTCTATCTGCTCGAGCGGCCGAAAGATCCCGCATCAGGCAGCTTAGGAACTCGGCACCAACGCGATCTACGTGAAGGTGTGTCTGCTGGCCTGCAATGGCGAACCCGATCTTCCCCCGAATGTCCTGGCCCAACTGGATCAGTAGGGTTGCCGCGAAACTCAATGCTTGCTCACAGTCGGCCATTTGCTGCTGTTCTGCCAACGCCCCCATGTCATGGCGGGAAAACAAATCAAGCACAATCGCCATATCCCGGTTGGTTTTCTGATCGTATTGCTTGACCATCAGTTGATTCGCTTTGGCGGTTGTCCTCCAGTGAATTTGCTTTCGGTTGTCACCCGACCGCCATGCCCTCAGGGCATAAAACTCTTCCTCATCGGCTCCCCGTCGGCGAAGTACAGATTCCGCACCGACAACATGGGAAGTGATCCGTCGTTCCCAGTCGGGCGTGAGCGAACCAATTCGAGGTGCTACATAGAACTGCTCTTGATTCCTGTATTGAAACCAGGCCCGAATCAAGCCAAATGGGAAACGGGTAGAGACGATTGAGGGTCCAACCTCATACAGCCCCCGATCCGTAAATAAACAGCGGTAGGACATGTACTCAACTTCACCAACCGAGATGTAGTTAAATGCCACTTGCGTTCGGCTAAGGGTCCGTTTCTTTAAGCTCGCTGGGTCCTGGGTCCAGGGGCTTACGATGCACTTCATTTCATCTCGGACCACAAAATTCCACATCGGCAACCGGCTGCGGTTACGGATCATCCACTGGAAATTCACAAGCTGACCGACGTGGATTCGGTTTTGGACCAATCGATCGGCCTCGGTATGCCGCATTAAGTGGGAACCAATCCGCCAGCTTAACAACAGCGGCGCGAACATCATCCCCGACATGATCACCAGTAAATTGACATTCCGCAGAATTGCGCCCACGGTAACAAACACCAGGATGACCACAAAGATCCAGCCTTCTGCCGTAAAGGAAATCTTGGACCGTGATCGTTTGAGTTGCTCAGACACCATGGTGTTATTCGTTCAATGTTGGTTTGCGGTAGGACCAGCAGGACCGCGGCCAAACTTACGCTGGCAACGGGATTTGGCTAACGATTTCTCGAAGCGTGGATTCCAGTTCATCTCGCGTGGAACCTCGCATGCCACCATGTAATTGGACACGATGACTCAGAACGGGAATCGCTAGTTGTTTTGCATCGTCCGGCACCGCATAGCCACGACCATCGACAACTGCTTGCGCCTGGATGGCACGGTACCACAGCAAAATCCCGCGGGTACTCACACCAACACTCAGCCGGGGTGATTCGCGGGTAGCATGGACAATATCGAGCATGTACTCGCTAATCGACTGTTCGACATCCACCTTTCGAACAACGCTCTGGATTTCGAGGATTTCCCGTGGGGTACATACCGACTCCATCTGCTGCACGGGTTGGCCAAAACGATGGCTGTTGAGGATATCCTGTTCGTCTTCCCGGTCCGGATAACCCATGGAAACCCGAATCAGAAATCGATCCATCTGGCTTTCGGGCAACACATAAGTACCTTCGAACTCGTAGGGGTTTTGAGTTGCAATGACCATGAAAGGCTCGGCCAATGGGTGGGAACACCCATCCACACTAACTTGCCCATCACTCATCGCCTCCAGTAACGCACTCTGTGTTCGAGGAGGTGCCCGATTGATTTCATCGGCCAAGACAAAATTATTGAAAATCGGTCCAGGAATGAACTCAAACTGATTTTCTTTGGAATTGAAAATGCTGCTGCCTACGATGTCACTGGGCAGCAGATCCGGCGTGAATTGCACCCGACAGAAATCTGCCGAAACACTCTTGGCAAGAGCTTTACCCATTAACGTCTTGCCAACACCGGGCACGTCTTCCAGCAGGACGTGTTCACCGGCCAGCAATGCCACGAGACACAGCCTCGAAACATCGCGCTTGCCCAAGACCACTTTCGAAATGTTGTCCAGCAAGTCTTGAACGGACTTGTGCAATTGCGCATCGACAGTTCGCTCACCTGCTGCAGACGTGTCTATATTCAATTGAATCAATCTCCCCAATCAGTGGTTAATGCAACGATTTCACTGAAAGCAGACGGCTCGGGTCTTGCATCCTCCCTGCAAAACCGGCTTTCACAAAAAACCTTGTAATCCAGCCGAGTTGGGATAATCCTACTCGTTTTAGTCCCGCCTGTCTTGCCTTGGTATTCGACTGGATGGCAGAAGTACCGGAAAATAGGCACCGAAGACGGCCGATCCATTCGTACAACAACCCGATATTCCTCCGTCACCAACTCGCGCCACAAAAAAAGCCTGACCAAAAACGGCCAGGCCAGGGTGGTTAGGAGGTTACTTGACGACCAGGGATACCCATTGCCAACTCCAACGTTGCGTTATGGGCTGCATAGCAAACTGCCTGCGTGAACTTGTTGCCAGATATTTCACAATCAGCACGAGGCCAATAGAAATCTTGACAGGGCTTGCGAACTTCAAGTGGCCTAAAAAGAACAAGACCAATAGGGTTGGATATGACCTGACAGGGTCCTATCAGACGGGCCGCCAAAAAAAGCTGAAAAGAGGCCCGAATTTTTGGGATTCGACAACGAGCTGTACAATCGCCAACGAGATGCAAATCAAGGAAACGAGCAGTAGGGCGTTGTAGATGTTGAATGACCCCGGCAAGCTCTTGGTCTCTTTGGCAGATTCTTCGCTCGACTCAGCCGATGTTTGACCTACGTCATCAATATTGTCAGATTCAATAGCTTGTTCGGACATGACTTTATTCTTGGTTTGTGGCGCGGAAGCGTTTAGTACTTTCCTGCTTCGATTAACATAACGATCCAGGTGGTCAATAGGCATACAAAGGATGCAATTAACATCATGGTGTAGATGCTAAAACCTTGCTTGCGGTACTGGGGTGCCGCAACGCGTACTTCGTCGGGAACGTAACCCTCGGGAGACTCCAATTCCGCCTCGGCGAATTCGGGACTGCCTTGAGCTTCTAGATCAAAACTTGGTGGTGACATAATCTCCCTCAGCAACCGGGGCTTGCAGAAAATCTTTATCGATCCGGGCAGCTGACATGTTGTAGTCAGCTTTGGTCACAATCGCTTTTCCGATAAACCGGTCATTTCGATAAATATCCAGTGTGTGACCTTCCCGAATCCCGTCATCAGTGCCAAGACTGATTGCAATGTAGTCATCTTTGACTCGAGCAACACGACCATCCACGCGGGGAGGAATGTGATCGACCAGGGCGTCATCCTTCAAACCGTGGGCTTTCATCACCTTCTGTTTTTGAGCAAGGCTTTGGCTCAAGTCCTGATTCATGGTCTTGAGGGATTCTTCTGCTCCCTTGGCCTGGTAAAGCTGGTTTGTCAGGTTGACGACCGATGTCCGCTGGGTGGCAATATCGTCAACCAGTTTCTTGTTGTCTGCTTTCAGGCCCTTCAGTTCAGCGTCCTGTTCCGTCAACCGCTTCTCGTTGTTGGTTGTGGCTTCCAGCAGCTGCTGAGCCTTGATCTGCACATTGGCCAGATCTTTCTCTTTGGCAGACAGCGTTTCCCGAGCTTGCGACAACTGCGATTCCAACTGCGACAACTGCAACGTCCTGGCAACTCGCTCTGCATTCAGCTGCTTTTCCTTTTCACCGGAACGAACTCGTGCCGTGTCGAGCAGATCCTGATTTCGATCCGCTTTCTCCTTGTACTTTTTTGAGTCCGCTTGCCAGTTTTGGTGGGCAGCACCAACCATTACCGCGATCACTAAAAAGCAAATGCTCAGAAAGAAAATCAACAGCGTCAAAATCTTGCCCATCAAGTTCATTGGGTTACCTCATTCGATTACGATTGCAGTACGCTGTTGGTCAACACAGCGATGGTTGTCATTCTGGGGTGTTGGCCTTTCAGCCAATACAAATTAACGGGAGCGGACTTCCGAGCCACACAAATCGACCGTCAGTCCCTATCTCGACCTGATTTTCAGCTTGTCGATTAAGTATAGTTGCCGGCAAAAAAAGGTGTCAACGAAAACATGGAAAACACACCTCAAAAAACATGGCGACATCCATTTAATCGACTATTTACCAGACTCGATCAGCTACAGCTGGCGGCAAGGGCCTCTGATTTACGGCTTTTTTTTGACGAAGTACCTAAAAACCGGGATAATCAGTATAATTCAGGCTGCAAAATCGGCATTTTCCGATTTTGTGCCGGCGCGGCTTTTCAACCGGACATTTGCAACTCTCGTCAATATAAAAACCCCATTGTTTGCCAGATGTTGATACCCAAAGTCACAATCCGCCAAATGCTGTTCGGGATGACGATCCTGGGCATCTACTCGATGATCCTGTCGTGGGCCTCCCAAGGGAGTGTGGTCGGCTACTCTCTGAGCTTTTCGATTGCTTTGCTGATCTTGCCGTTTGCTGCCTACTGTGGAGTCTATTGGGTTCTCTATGGAGTGTCGAACCTTGGCAACCGCTATTGGTTATGGCGAACAAAACGGTTAAGCAACCCGGCACACCCTGGAAACGAGCGTCCATGATCCGTTGGCTGTTGATCGCATCAGGAGTTCTCGCCACCACTCTGTTTCCACTTTCCGCAACACACGGACAAAACCCAGGGAAACAAAAATACAAGGTGCTGATCGAGAAGGGTCCTGCGTACTGGCGCGTTACCGTCACGACCGACCCGGCCGTTCCCGTCAAACAAACCGAGACCTTTCAGGTCGTTTGCACGACCAACAGTTCTATTTGGCGAAATCAGACCAATAAAAGCGTTGTCTATCACGATCTTGAAATTGCAACAGGACAAGTATCGGGCACGACGGACATCTATACCCTGAAAAACTTACATAACTGGGGCGAAAATTGCTTGATCCATATTGAACAGGATAACAACGGACGTTTTGACGGGCGAACCGATCTCTGTGTAACCAATCTGGACTTAAACAACAACTCGCACATGTACCCCAAAACGATGCTCGTTGTCTCGTCCAATATTTCGGCCGCCAGGGGGCAGCGGATCATGGTGGGCAAAAATCGCAGCCAGAACCGCGTGTTTAATAATCAACTCAGCGGTACTCAGCCCATTCCGAACGTGGAAAAGCTAAACACTTATTTTGGCCAACTTGCGAGCATGGGTGTGGGGGCAAGCGGATTGAACAGTTATTCCATGTTATCGTCCTACCCAGATTTGCTTGACGGGATCCCGTTAGGTTCGTTACCCAGGCGTTGGATGGGTCTGTACAACGTCGAGCTGATCCTGATCTCGTTGCCCGACCTGAAGCAGGCCTGCCAGGCCGATCCGGCCGTTCGCGATGCGCTGAGACAGTGGTTGACGATGGGCGGAACGTTGGTGGTAAATGATTGTGGCGCCGATCTGGCGGCGGCGCCACAGATCTTACCGACCCTGTTCGGCCCGGAATCCGCACTTCTACCGCAACAGAAGGAAGTCAAATGGTCGGTACCGTCAAGTAAATTGAAAAGCCAGATTTCTCAACATCGCTATTTCAGAGACTATACGATCGCGATCGACCCAGATGTGGCGGGTGCTTCATGGCGCCCGGCCGACAGTCTGGAATCGGAGCGTTGGGTCATGGCTCCGTATTTGCTCGGACACGTGCTGGCCGTCAGCGACGACATGTCGCAGTCGACCGACAAACAGTGGCAGGAGCTGGTCAACGCACATAACGTCCTGAAGGGAGACGACTGGCAGCTCGACCAAAGTGGTATGATCAATGATCGATCCCCCAATCGTGATTTCCAGATCCCTTCGGTGGGTGAACCCCCGGTGATTGCGTTCCAGTTGTTACTGGCGCTGTTTGTTATTCTTGCCGGACCCGTGTTCTACCTGGTCTTTAGGCGGATCAAAAAAATGCACTTGCTGCTGTTTGCGACGCCACTCCTTTCGCTGATAGCCTGCCTGGGGATGTTTCTGTTTGCCATCCTGAACGATGGTTTTTCCAGGCAGGGGCGGGTCCACTCGGTTACGTTTCTGAATCAGTCCAGTGGTGATGCTGTGACCTTTGCCAGGCATGCCTTGTATGCCGGCACGCAACCCTCCGGTTATTTATTCAATAATAACACGCTGGTCATGGATAGCCGTCGCGACAACAGTCCCATCAGTCGATTTCGATACGGCAATGATCAGTTGATCCTGTCGGGTGGGGACATCAAGGCTCGAACCAAACACCAGGTTGCAACCCACGAACCATTCGAAGCAGAGGGGCGACTGAATTTCATAGTCGACAAAGACCAGTCGAGAATCGTTCAGAACCTGATGGAAACCGACATCGTGTTGTTTTGCATGCACACAAAATCTGGCTGGTACGTCGCGCAAGACATCGCCGAGAATTCATCCGCCCGTTGTGAAACAATGAACCTGGGCCAGGTCAGCCAGAAAATCAGGTCGATCGTATCAGGACAGTATCCCGACGGCCCCAAACCCTACTCCAGCGCCTACTCAGGTGAATATACCTCTGTTACTGCGGCACGAGCTGCCGAACGAATGATCGACAAATTCTGGAACGGGACGTGGGACAATACGGACGTTCGCCCAGGGCAATACATCGCCATCTTGAAACAACCTTTGACTTCCAACGTACCCGACCCGGAAGTCGAATATAAAACCCACGAGTTGCATATTGTCATTGGAACCCTCTAACCCGACCCTCAACCAACAGCCGGTGATTGAGCTTTGCCACCTCACCCGCTATTTCGGTTCGACGTGTGCCGTCAACGATCTTTCGTTTGAGGTTTACGGTGGCGAAGTGTTTGGTTTCATTGGCCCCAACGGTGCAGGCAAGACCACCTCCATGCGGATCCTGGCGACCTTGGATGTACCAACCGACGGCGTGGCTCGCATCGACGGTTTCTCGGTGATCGACGACCCGGACCGGGTCCGCCGGCGATTGGGCTTCATGCCCGACAACTATGGAACCTACGACAAGGTAACCTGCGAAGAATACCTCGATTTTTTTGCGCGGGCCTATGGACTGCGGGGCAATGAGCGACGAGCTGCCTTGCGGCGCACGATGGGATTCACCCAGTTGGATCGATTGGCCCAAAAACCGATCTCCGGTTTGTCCAAGGGGATGCGACAGCGACTCTGCCTGGGCCGGGCATTGATCCACGATCCCAGCGTCCTGATTTTGGACGAGCCAGCTGCCGGGCTCGACCCCCGCGCCCGGATTGAACTGCGAGAGATGATTCTCGAACTGGCGAGTGACGGAAAGTCACTCCTGATCAGTAGCCATATCCTGACGGAATTGGCAGAGATCTGTGATCGGGTCGCCATCATTGAACAGGGACGCCTGTTGGCGATTGGAAGTGTAGACGAAATCTTGAAAGAAGGGTCAGCCAGCCAAGCAGACGGCCCGTCATCGGCCAACACGGTCCTGATACTGGTTAGGGTGATCAGGGATGTTGAAGCGGCCAAGACCTGGTTGACCGATGAAAAAAAGATCCATCTGAAAATTGATCCGGATCATCCCAGGCTCAACGATTCAAAAAAGCAGACCCACTTCCTCCAATTTGAATTCTCTGATGATGAAGCGGCACAAAGCCACCTGCTGGCCGAGATGATTGGGGCAGGGATCCAGGTTTCCAGCTTTAGTCCACAACAAAAATCCCTGGAAGACGTTTTCCTTTCCGTGACCAGGGGAGACGTGCAGTGACCCATTCATCGTCGATCGAGCCAAATGTTGAACTTCAAGATGCGGGATCTGAAAAGCCTCAGATCGATCTTAGAATTGCCAATGAAAAAACGGACTGGCTGGACCGGGTTACCGACCAAGCCAGCGAATGGCTAAGCCCGATTCTGGTCAAGGAGGTCCGGCAAACACTCAAAAGTTATCAATTCGCTTGGACGTTTTTTCTGTTACTCGTCGCCGTGGTGCTTTGGACACTGATCGGCTGGACCGCCAACCAGCCGGTTGATGATTACAACGAGATAGGCCCACCCCTGCTACTGGGTTTCTATTGGATCCTCGGTTTCCCGCTGGGCATCGTGATTCCCTTTGCAGCCTACCGGTCCTTGGCAAGAGAGTTTGACGATGGAACTATCCAGCTGATTTCAATTTCGACCATGCGTTCGTGGCAAATCGTGATTGGAAAACTGGTCAGCAGCGCCCTGCAAATGCTGATCTACCTGGCTATCCTGGCGCCCTGCATTTCATTTACGTATTTGTTGCGTGGCATCAGTATTTCTCAAATCACAAGCGGGCTAGTGATTTGCATTGTGGGCTGCTGTCTTCTTTCATCCTTGGGCCTGTTCCTGGCTGCCGTTGCCCGCTCGCGCTTTTTTTCAGTTGGAATCTCAATACTGCTGGTCATTGGTTTGGCCATCCTGTATTGCACCTGGTGCGGTTTCTCCATCAACATTGCGATCTATCCCAGTTTTTCCGGGGATTATCTGGTCTGGCAATTACTGATGTTTGGCTGGGTCGGGTTTGCGGTCTCCACCAGTTTATTGTTGCTCTCGGTAACCAGCTCTCTGATTTCTTTTGAATCCGACAATCGCTCCACACTCCCCAAGTGCATGATGTTGGTTCAACAAACCGTTTTCCTGGCTTGGTGCCTGTGCATGATAAGTCTTGACATCGATGTCGACATTCTGATCGGGCTGGTGTTTATTCTTTCCCACTTTTGGATGATCATGGGGTTCGCGATGGTGGGCGAATCACCCAAGTTGTCAGAGCGTGTTCAACGCTCTCTACCTAAAAGTATCGGGATGCGATCGCTGTTCTCCCTGTTTGTACCAGGTCCGGGTCGCGGACTGATCTACAGCGTCACCAACCTTTGGGCCAGCGGAGCCATCCTGATGATGATGGTAATATTCGGCGAAATGTTTCTTCCTGAAGCAGACCGCGGCATGCAAGGAGTTACCAGCGGCCAGGCCAACCTCATGAGCCTTAATGAAATTTATCGCTGCTGCGACGGAACCTGGGTCGCATTTTTTTATGTGACTTTGTTCATCAGCCTGATGTATCTATTTATGCAGTTTGTGTCCAAGAAAACCCGATGGAACTGGGGCCCCATCGCCTCGGTGTTGTTGGGATTGACGATCGTCGCACTGGCGACCACGGTTTCACTGGTACTCCATTACAACTTGGTGCCATCTTCCCGCCACAGAGATTTCTCGCTCTTCCAATATGGAAACTGGTATTGGGCAACCTGGGAGGCAAGCGAGCCAGGAGGTTTTTCGGGGGCCGGTTTGGGTTTAGCGACCGCCTTCCTGGCTTGCGTGGCGATGCTACTTATCGCCACGGCAATCATTATGGCATCCAAGGAGCTATTAACCAAACCTGGGGCTCTACCAGCCCGGGTAGCGGTGGACGATCAACAGATCGAACAATCGAAGAAGCCGCCAGTGGGAGAAACCATTGATGATATTTTCAACGAACCGCGACCGGACGACACAACTTAGTCGCGGTAAAACTGGCTATAGGCCATGAACAACTCTTCCGACGCATCAAACAAATGGACCAGCAGCGCGGCGCGGACCCACATCCCATTGCGGGCTTGGCGAAAATACATCACCCGCGGATCCGAATCGATTTGCATCGGTAATTCCTGGACCACGCTATCTCTGGGAAACGGGTGCATGATGGGCGAAAACTCTCGAAGTTGATTCACTCGTGCCGGTGTCAGTTGGTACGGACCGAGATCCAGCTGCGCCATTTGCTCGGTATCATCCGCCGAGTTGTGCTCCCGTTGAATCCTCGTCATGTAAAAACAATCCGTTTGGCTGAGTATCGGCTGACCATTCAACTCGGCGTCCAGTGACTCAAACTCGTGCACCGTGACACCGGCATCCACCAGGCGGGACCGCAACCCCTGGTCCAGTTTGAGGGCCCCGTGATCGGGGGAGACAAAGATCATTCGCTGCGAATGGTATTGTGACAAAACGGTTGCCAGCGACCGGACGGTACGACCGCGGCCAATATCTCCACAGAACAAGTAGGTCTTGCCGGCCGGGCCGGGCTGCAGGTCTGGGTAGGATTGTCGCAGCACATCCAGCTTTGTTTGAGGCGCTGCGCCTTCGCTGTCAAAAGTAAACGAACGTTGGATGGTGTAGAAATCCAGCAACGCCTGGGTGGGGTGTTCGTCACTACCCGACCCAGCGTTGATCGTGGGAACGGAACGCATTTCCTGGCTTTCCAGTCGGTTCATCATGTAGGCACAGCACTCGGCAAAGTTGGCAATCGGGCTGCGCATAATAATGACATCGAAATAACTGCTGAACATTCGGATCGAATCCATGTGGGATTCCCGCTTGATCTCGGATGACGTTTTGGGATCCCGCACTTCATTGCAGGTAATTCCCAGGATTTGGCAAGCGGCCATGAACGACAAAAACGTCCGCGTCGAAGGTTGTGTGAAATAGAGCATCGCCCGTTTATGACTGAGCAACTGCCGCAGCGCCAGGTTGCTTTCCCGTTGCCGGGCCATGCGACGGATCATGTCCGCCAGGTGGCTCAATCGTGCTAACAGATCGGGTTTCAGTTGGGCTGCATAGATCAGGTGTTTCAGCCGTTGTTCCCGCTGGAAATCCATCAACTTGTCTTCGATCGGGCGATCCAAGAGAGGTTGAAAGGTGGAAAAATCTGAAAGTGTGTCGGCGGGGTTCATGGTTTTCAGCGCTCGATGCCGGAACATTTTGGGATAAGGATAGCGTTACCCACCGTTTTAATCCATCTGGCTAGAGGTCTGCCAGACGAATTTTAAGCCTGCCCGGGTGTCTGGCCCGGCTCACCAAACCGATGCGCACAAAAAAAGGCGCATCCGGCAGGACGCGCCTGGAAATCCCAGCTGGGGCCTAGCGGCCTGAAACAGTGGATGTGTCGGACGCTCGATTGGCTGTAACGGATCGATTGGCTACCTCGATGGCAATTCGTAGTGCATTGTCCTCCTCGGACTTTACAACGTCTTGCCCATTAGCCAGGGCCGTGTATTGAACGGTCACGTCGGGCGTCACGCCGACTTGGCTAATCGGATTTCCACTGGGAGAGAAAAACTTGGCGGTCGTCAATCGAATTCCGCCGTCGGACGTATTCAGCGGGAAAATCCCCTGCACGCTCCCTTTTCCATAGCTTCGCTTTCCAACCAGGGTCCCCCGCCGATGATCACTGATGGCGGCGGCAAAAATCTCGCTGGCACTGGCCGAGTTTTCGTCAACCATAACCACCAATGGTACCCGCCAAGTGTTCGTCATCTTGGCCCGGTGGGTAAAATCTTCCATCGGGTTGCGGCCACGGGTGGAAACGATGATGCCGGAGTTGACAAAGCGATCTGAAACGTCGACCGCGGCTGACAACAATCCCCCGGGGTTACTGCGAACATCGACGATCAGGGTTCGCATGCCCTGGCCATGCAGTTTCCAGAGTGCTTCGTCAAAATCACGCGCTGTTGTTTTTTGAAAGTTGGTCAAACGGATGTAAGCAACACCATTTTCCGGATCGACAATCCGGACCTGGTCAACCGACGGGATCTCAACACGACGCCGTTTCAAAACGATCGTCTGGGTGGTCTGCGATGGTCGGGTCAGAGTGATGGATACCACGCTGCCCTCAACACCACGCAGCATGTCAGCAGCCCGTTCACTTCCTACATCCGCCACCCGCTGATTATCGATAGCCGTAATTTGGTCGCCGGCATGAACCTCGCCTTGGCTTGCCGGTCCACCAGGAATGACATTTACAATTTCAAGGTTGTCTGGATGGGTTTTCAGTTCAACACCCAGGCCGACAAAGTTGCCTTCAATTTGTGACATCGTTTCACTGTATTGGCTGTTGGACATGAAGGCGGAATAGGGGTCCAGCGACGCGATCGCACCGGAAGTGAATTCGTAAATGGTTGATTGAATGGGCACGTTGAGTTCCTGTTGCATCATCTGGGCAACCGTCTTGGCAATCATGTAAGCATCGGAGCGATTGCGGACAGGTTGTTGATCCAACCGGTTTCTCATCTTCTGGATGGCCGTCGAAATTTGCTGTGGCGTAGCGTGTGGCATATTCAGCCGCTTGAAATTTTCTTCCTTCAGGGCAACTTCGAGATTGGTAAGACCAAAATTTGCCAAATAAACCCACTGCGGTTGATTCACATAGTACGACTGGATTTTGAGCAACACTTCGCTGTAGACCTTGAGGGCAGTATGGCCATTGGTCGACGCGATCGTCTCTAAGAAACTGCTGTCCGAATACCGACGATCCAGGTCAAAATGAATTCGGGCTATCGTGCGTCGATGACGGAGATCACCATCTGCGGGATATTGCTTGATCGCCCGCTGGTAGTGGCTTAACGCTTCTGCCCACTGTCCCTGCTGTTCCAACTGGATTCCCTGCTCCAATAGGCTGGCAGGTAGACGAGGTGCTACGGTCTGGGTTTGAAGAGTGTTTGTTTCAAAAGTGCCGGACTGACCGAGGGCGTCCAAGTTCGGCATCAAAAAAGCAACTGCAGCGAGAACCATTCCCGCAGCCAATTTCCTTCTGTCTATATCCATAAAAGTGTTATCCTACGTGGGCAACAATCACTTCCGGAGCTGCTGGATTTCGTTGGAGCGAAACAACTCTGTCTGCTTTTGTCGAATCAGGAATCGGCCGGTTGTTCTCAGCACATCACAGCTGTGCAATATCGGTAGAAGCCAATGGCCGATGAAAAATAGATCACGTTTTGCCCGCCGTCAAACAAATCCAAAGAACTTTTGACTGCGTGATCCTCACAACCCGTGCAGACCTGAAAAGAAGTTCCGCTCGCAACGATTGCGAAAAACGGATGGCCTGAAATGGGCGTCAGTCCAACTCAATGCGCGACTGACATTTGCAAAGTGCGTCCTTGCATCCAACTGTACGCAAGACCTTCTAAACGGTTCGTGACACAACGGATTATTTGATATTTCCGGGAGCGCAAAAAAAAAACGCCCGAAATGGGCGCTTTTGGTTCAGCTGGTAACGGCTGCTTGCGATGCTGCAAGTAGCAGTGATCCGCCGAGTGATTCAAACTGTCTCGGACAGAGCCATCTCTTTCGGTATGCCCGCATTGACCATTGCGGCTCCCGCCGGTGCCGGGACTGGCGACCTTCGACGACGTCGCTTTGACTTCTTGTCCGCCCACTCTTTGGTCTTGCTCTCAAAGACCTCGGGGGATTCGTAACTAACGACCGATTTGCTTTCAGAAATCGGACCGATCAGCCCTCGATAGACGGGCATTCCACGCAACGAAAGATTGGTGCTGCAATCGTCGACACCGACCTTATCGTGGATTTTACCCAGGGCTTCAATTGACTCGTAATCGCGCGTTCGAAGCGTGCCATCCGACTCACGTGACACGACACGGATAATCCTGTTTTCGACCATGGTTCATTCCTTGATTGGAGATAAGTTTCGTTCAGCCCCCTACTCCAACCAGGGAAAACTCGATCCTTCGATGCGCTGAACCTGTAATGCCAGATGAGTATCGACCCTAAAGGTCGGCGGCAACCAGATCAATTTAACTGGTATTATTATACCGTATAACGGGATTAATCGCTACGGTCGATCCGTCAGGAATAATCAAAAAAACAGAAAATTAAATGACGATTCTGACTGTTATCAGGTTTGTAAATGGGGCACCAAATAGTTTTGATTCCCTATCATCGGCAGAATCTGGAACACCCGATAGGCACCTAAACCGATAGACAGCATTGCTTTAGACCAATTATTCCGATTGGCTGATCCCGACATGCTGCCAGCCGATGGATTCTTTGGGGAACGATTTGACGACTGGCCGATGATCCGAGTTCAACCACGAGACCGATGGGACAGTCCGCTGGCATTGGACGTTGCGGGGGGGAGGAGAAATTCTGCCTGGCTGACGTCAGCCGGAAACCTTGTAACGAACCGGGAATATGGAAGTCAGCAGATAAACCAAGGCCAATGCCAGGCCACACAACAGAATCGTCAGCAGCAACACCGCGAACAAGGGACTCAACACGTCAACGATGGCATATGCGGCTGCGACCGTATCCGGGTAAAAAACAGCAAATAATACAACCACCACCAGGCAGGGAATCGACAAAATCAAGGCGCCGCGGCCGGCACCCCGGTAATCACTTCCACTGGGTGCCATATGACTGCCAACGCAAAACACCAAATAGATAAAGGTCCAAAAACGAACGGTCGCCAGATTAGCAGGTGTCATGATGTCCTGGCCCATCAACTTGACAATGCTCCAAGCCCGACCCAGCAGTCTTGGATCATCCGTTTGCCCTTTGGCCGCTTCGATGGCTGCACTTATCGGACCCGGGTAGAACAGCCATAACAACAAGCCAAGCACGATGGATCCACCAATCAGTGGAGCGATTCCGATAAAAACGTTGCCGACTTCTTCAAACCAATTGTGTCGTCGATAGGAATGCCTGACGTATCCTAATCGGCCAGATTCGGGGTCTGGCTCAAACAGGACCACTTCGTCAAGGCGGTGGCCAAATAGACGGCACATGACGGCATGACTCAATTCATGGATTGGAGTGCCCAGCCAACCCGTCCACATCACGCTTTTCCATCCAAATCGCTCAGCCAATCGGCGTTGCATCAATCGTTCGATTTGATGAATTAAAAATGCAAAAACAACCCAGGGACCCAGCACCACGGAGAGTAATAAAACCACGTTAATCAGTGTATTAGTCACTTGGCGTTACTTATCATGGGAACCCGTCGGATGGCACTATTTGAACCCTGGCGATTCTTCAAGCTCCAGAAAGAAACACTTGGATTGCTCACCGATTGAGAAAACCGGCCATATTATATAGGTTAGATCGTCCGAACCAGCAGACCAGACCTCACCCATATTTTTCTATTCATGAATAAACCCCGTCAAATCTCGCGATCTGAATTGCAGGCAAACGAATCCCTCTGTGATTATTGCACCGCCAAGTGCTGCCGCTATTTTGCACTGCCGATTGAAGAACCATTGAATTTCAATGACTTTGAGTACCTCCGCTGGTTCATCATGCATGATCGCGCAAGCCTGTTCGTCGAAGACGATATTTGGTATTTACTGGTCCACACCCCATGCAAGCATCTGCAAAAAAACCATCAGTGCGGGATTTATGAAACGCGTCCCTTGATTTGCCGTGAATATTCAACGGATGATTGCGAGTACGATGACAGCTACACTTACGACACCTATTTTGAATCATCCGAACAAATCATGGAATACAGTCACGCCCGTTTTGCCTGCGACCCGTGGCACCCCAATTTCAGAACGGCAAAACCTGGCCTGCCCATCCTCTATCCAGTTGAGTGAGCCAAATGAGTGAGCAACGTATCACGCCACGAACGCTGAAGGGATTCCGGGATTTCCTGCCGGAAATGATGATCCCGCGGGAGCGCCTGATGGAAACGGCCCGATCCGTCTATCGCAGTTATGGTTTTGTTCCGATCGAAACGCCAACGCTGGAGTATTCAGAAATCCTTTGTGGCAAAGGCGGGGATGAATCCGATCGGCAAATGTTTCGATTCGAGGATCATGGCGGTCGCGATGTGGGCATGCGATTTGATTTGACCGTCCCCCTGGCCCGGTTTGTCTCTCAACATGCCAACGATCTTGGATTGCCATTTAAGCGCTACCACATCGGGACGGTCTGGCGGGGAGAGAAGCCCCAGGTGGGCCGATACCGCGAGTTTGCCCAATGCGATTTTGACACGATCGGTACGACGTCGATCGCCAGTGATATCGAGACGGCCCTGGTCATTCATGACCTGATGCGGGCCATCGGTTTCGAGAAATTCAATATCCGTGTTAACAACCGGAAAGTATTGAATGGCCTGCTGCAGAAATTTGAGGTGGCCGAAGAATCGGTTGCCGTGTTGCGGGCGATCGATAAACTGCCCAAGATTGGTCGCGACAAGGTTCGCTCCGAGATATCAGACTCCACCAAAATCACTGACCCGCAGATCGACCAGATCCTCTGCCTGGCGGAGATTTCCGGAGACGATGAACGGGTGCTCCAGCAACTGGAGCCGATCTGCCAGGGGAACGAGCTGGCCGAACGGGGACTGCAGGAGCTGGCCGAACTGACCCGCGCCACCCGCGCCGTGGGCGTCTCGCAGGAACACCTGAGGATCGACGTTTCCATTGCGCGGGGACTCGATTATTACACCGGTACGATTTTTGAGACCTTCCTGGCTGACTTGCCAGGCATCGGCAGCGTCTGTTCGGGTGGGCGTTACGACAACCTGGCCGACCTGTTCACCAAGCAGCAACTGCCGGGCATCGGCGCCTCGCTGGGACTCGACCGGCTGCTGGCCGCCATGCAGACGTTGGAGATGATCCCGTCCCTGCGGACCACGGCCGATGTCTTGATTGTTCAATTTGATGCCGACCGGTTAAGTGACTATTTTCAAATCGCCAGCCATCTACGCTCAGGCGGCATCTCGACCGAGGTCTACCCGGAAGCGAAACGAATCGGCCAACAATTCAAGTACGCCGACCGGCGTGGATTCCAGGCCGTCATCGTAGCGGGCTCCGACGAGCTTGAATCGGGTCATGTGCAGCTCAAATGGCTGGCCGACGGATCCCAGCACGAACTCTCGTCGGGTAACGATTGTGCCGAAGTTATTCAGTGGCTTACGAAAAAACTGGCCAAATAGCTCGGTTCCCGCCGCGGTTGGCAACTCGTTGTCGCGATTCTAGGGTAAACTAAATGCAGGTCAGCAACGCCACTGGCCCGAGAACCAATCTTGAACCCCGAGTTTCCCATGTACACCCAAACCGAATACGGACTGGCCTACGCGTTGATTTTTGGGTTATTGATTTTGGGACTATTGGTGGTCTGTGTTCCCCGTCCGCGGAAAAAGGAATTAATTGATCCAAACGCCAACAAGAAACAGCGAAAGCACGGCTCTGCATTTTAGCCGAATCTCTGACGTTTACCTCGAATCCGAATTCCGCAACCCAGCCTGTTTCTTTTTTAACCAGAGTGCCGCTACCCAGACACTGACGAAGCAGCCCATCGAAGCAAGAATGACGATCGCTTTCAGGTAGTTATCACTGGCCCAAATTGCACCGAGTGCTAACAGGCAGGCCCCGGCCATCAAGACCGAGCCGATCACGATGATCGACCGGTAAGGGGGAATGGCAGAGTTCCCGTGGCCCGTTTGATTTTCCTGCTGAACGTCTGCCGGGACGTCAAGCGGGGCAGGGCGATGTGGCTCGCGGGGCGTGTTCATCAATCATCCGGCTCCAGCCAGGGCATCATGGCTCTCAGTTGTTGACCGACTCGATTCAAATCGGTATCCGTTTGCTGCTGACGAAAGGTTGCCAGCTCCTGGCCACCGTCCGTGTGCTGGTCCATAAACCGTTTGGCAAATTCACCCGACTGGATATCCGCCAGAACGTCTTTCATGTTTTGCCGGACCTGGGAATCAATTACCCGCGAGCCGCTCACGTAATCACCGTACTCGGCCGTGTTGGAGATCGCTTCCCGCATGGCCGCCATGCCACGAGAGTACAACAGGTCCACAATGATTTTCATCTCATGCACACATTCAAAATACGCCAATTCAGGCTGGTAACCCGCATCGACCAACGTGTCGAAGCCGGCTTGCACCAGGCTCGAAACACCGCCACACAGGACGGCCTGTTCGCCAAACAGATCGGTCTCCGTCTCGGCCGCAATCGTGGTTTGAATCACACCCGCTTTGGTTCCACCCAGCGCTTTAGCGTACGCCAAGCCAAGCTGCAACGTTTCAGCCGCCGAATCCTGGTCGACGGCAATCAGACAGGGAACCCCGCCTCCCCGCAAAAACTCACCGCGAACCATATGGCCTTGACCCTTGGGCGCCACTAACAACCGGTCGACCCCGGCGGGCGGTCGGACCAGATCGTAATGAAAACTGAAACCGTGACACGTCATCACCACATTGCCGGGAACCAGCTGGGAACGAATCTCCTTTTCAAACACTTCGGCGTGGACTTCATCCGGCAGCAAGATGTTGATCAGATCGGCCTGCGAAGCGGCCTGGGCAATCGTCAGCGGTTCGAATCCATCGCCAAGGGCTGCCTGATGACCTGGTCCGGGCCGTTGGCCAATCACAACGTTGCAACCGCTGTCACGGATGTTTTGCGCATGGGCGGCTCCCTGTGCCCCATAACCGATGATGGCAATGATTCGATTTTCCAGCAGCGTCAAGTCCGCATCGGGTTCGTAATAGATTTGAGTTTTCATGGAATCTCGATATTACATTGAGATAAAAAATCTGAAGTCTTTACTCGGGTTCGACCGCTGGACACCTTGAGTACCTTTACAAGTTCGACTGTCCGCTACCGCCAACGCCCTTTTCTGAAACAATTATGAACACTGAATCGTAGCGCAGCTTTGCAGAGAATCCAAGCTGATCTATACTGCAGCAACTCATATCCCGCTCGATGACTGTTCCAGGTAGAACCGATGGCGTTCACCACAAAACGACGCAAATCAAAACGTATCGGATACAAGTTCGTTTTGATACAAGGCATGCTCATGGCCGGGCTGCTGTTGCTCAATGGCGCTTTGGTTCGGGCTTTTATGTTGGCCAATCAACCCGTTAGTGACATCCGGATCAACCAGGCGATACAGTTCATTGTCCCGTTACTAATGATCTTTGCCCAGCTGTGGATCTATGATTTTCTGACCTCCACAACGATTGACAAAGACTAATTCCCAAGCGGCTCAATGAAAATGGGTTGTGCTCCCAAAGCAAACCCCTCTTTGGATTCAATCATTCCCCGAACAAAGCACTCGCCATTGGCGTCAGCGGGAACTTGGACTTTGATTTCAAAATTGCCCTTTTCAATTGCGACGCGAGTGGTCCAACAGGTAAGTTGATGAGTCTCCTGGTAAACCACATCGTACTGCTGAAAAACGTCCGCTGACGAGTCGTACTCGCGTCGACGCGGTGGACGTTTTCGGAAACGATCCCGTTTGTAGCAAATTTCCAGTGTCATGTTTCCGCCGATGGGAGCTGAGCCTCGAACCACCAACGGCTCTCCGGCCTGGATGGTTTCGCTGACATTCAGTTTGATTTCGGCAGGTTTTTTAAGACGCAGCAACGGATCACCAAACAGATGCATCAAGTGGACATGCTCTTTGCGTTCCTGTTCCAACAACCCCGGTTCGGGACTGAATGCCTTGCCCATCGACTCGACAAGTTGTCGATACTGATTTGGATCGCTTTGCTCAGCCACCATTTTCTGCTTGGACTGAAGCACTAGCTCACCCAGCGTCTCTGCATTTCCCTCAAAATAACCATCCAGCATTTCAAGCGACAACACGGCCATTGCATACGGCATCGCTACGCGACTGCTACTGATAATGGCAATCGGTCCACCCGGTTGCCTCAGCATTTCCTCGGAGAGGCAATCTTCGGGTCCATCGGTAGCACCGGTGTAGCAGGCCAAAAAAATTGCAATCGGCGACCCATGTTTTGCGTCCAAAAAGCGGGCCGAATCACAATCCAGAATGTCACACCTTCCATCGGGCAACATGACCCGGTCGAGACGGCGCTTGCTGCCATGACCAATGTAACACCAAAAAAGACACCCTTGATTAAATCGCTCAATCACCGTCTCGGAAAACCGTTGAGGGTTGGGGCAATATGGACTGGACCAGCTGCCATACGTCATGCTTGTTTCATAGGATGGCGGAATCAGGTCGGTAATAATCTGCTTGGTCGACTGTTCGATCATCTTGTCAACCAACTGCCCGAACCCACCGACACCTGCGACAAAGTTCATTCGACGCATCCACGCACCGGAACTCGCCTGTGACTCGTAGTCCTTAATGCGTTGTATGTATTGCTTGAGTTCGCTGGATGAGTCAACGGTAATTCGACCCAGGGTCAAATCGGGAACGCCATCCGAATCCACGTCGGCATAGGTGTTATCAGACGAGATTTCTGGTTCGGAACCAAACTTGACATTCACTTTGGCTTTGACATAGTCCGTTGGGACCAACCGACTGGAGCCCGATCGCTGATCGGATGAGTCACCTACGATCAGCAAGTTCTTGAGTGATCCGCTGGCGGCCGCCTTGCGAACCTGTAGCCGGATGCCATAGGAATTCTCCGCTGGCAACTCGACCTTGATTCGATGTCCCTGCCGTTGCCGGTAATCGAGCCAGGGTTTCAGGGCTGGCTGGAATTCCGCTGGACAAATGACCAGCGTGTCAAACTGGGTGTCCAGCGGGGGAACGTGGCCCAAAAATAACGCACAACATGTAAACACAAGCGGAGACATGGCAGATCCGTTCACGGACAAGGAATCAGAAAAAACTCTCGCATTAACTCAAGCTCCTGAGTCTCAATTTTCTGTGATCCGGGATTTTAATGCAATATGAATGTTCCCTGCCTGGTCGCCTGCCGATCGGTAGAACGCCAAAAGTCGCTGGTTAGTTGGTCAAAAATTGGCAAGCGGTTCAACCAAATCCGGGTCAGGCGTCGTCAGGTCTTCCTCTTTCCCACCTTTTTTATCGTCAGCCTGTTTATCGTCAGCCTGTTTATCGTCAGCCTGTTTATCGTCAGCCTGTTTATCGTCAGCCTGTTTATCGTCAGCCTGTTTATCGTCAGCCTGTTTATCGTCAGCCTGTTTGGGTTTATCTTTCATCGGCCCACCGTCGCCCGGCTGCTGGGCATTAGCCGGGTCAGCCGGTTTTCCAGGCAATAACGGTTTCCCCGAGGGGTCGACTTTCATAGCCGCCGGATCCACAGCCGTTTTTTCGTTGGGAACTTCCACTAACATCATTCCAGCCCAGAAAAAGGGATGGTCTGCTGTGATGGGCTGGTCCAATTTTTCGGGCTTGATCCTCGGTTCATTATCCAAGTTCAATTCGCGCTTGCGGGACTCCTTGACGCTATCGGTCCAAGCATCGAGCGGTCGTTGCTGATGCAGGCGGGACGCATAATCTCGCGTCTGAGCAAGGCTATTCTCACCACCAACCCTCCATCGGCTGATCAAAATGGTCCGTGATCCCGAGGCCAGTAAACCGCAGACCACTTGAAACAGGTCCTGTCCGTTGCCCCGACTCCGACTTCCCGCAGCGCCGTCAGAAGTGTAACCGGGTAATATAATGTGCTCGGGACCTTCCAGTGGCAGTGACATCCAGCCGGCCAGGGTAGAACCCTCTTTCCCATGGTCGATCTGAACCGGTAGCATGCTGAAAACGCCACCCTTGTTGGGTTGTTTGACGTCGGCCCAGACAATCATCTCATCCGAAACGGAGCCAACCAGGTTGGAGGGAATGTTCATTCGGTCGGTAAACGCTGCCGCGTCGGGGATCGTCTTTTGCAATTTTTCAAATTCCGCATTGGTCAGCAAGCCAAGCAGTATCTCGGTCTCATCAAGCCGCAAACACTTCAA
>JABACA010000140.1 GCA_014237975.1 Mariniblastus sp.
ATACAAAACTGAGCAACGTGAACGAACGGTCAAGGTTTGCAAAACGCGAATGGAAGACCGAACCCGCGAAGTAACGCTCAACCGTTGTCGGACAGAAACCCGTACGCGAATGGTTCCCGTTTGTAAAACGAAGACGGAAACTCGTACTCGTGAAGTCACCAAGTACCGCTGCGAAGATCGCACGCGAATGGTCGACGTTCATAAGTGCCGTACCGAAAATCGTACGCGAATGGTCAACGTATGCAAGCAGCGGATGGAAACCAAAACCCGCATGGTCAAAGTCTGCAAGCAGCGGATGGAAACCAAGACTCGGATGGTTCCGGTCGTGACTTGTAAAACTGAGACCCGCACACGCGAATGCAAAGTGACCAAGTACCGCCAGGAAGAGCGTACGCGTGAATGCAATTATTGCGTGATGGTTCCCCAGGAACAAACACGCATGGTGACGGTTATGACTTGCAAGCCGGAAACCCGTACACAGACCTACACGGTATGCGTTCCTGAAACGTACACCGAAGAAGTACCTGTACAGGTTTGCCAACGGGTTGCCAAGACGATCCAGGTTCCCGTTTGTGTTCCTAATTGTTGTGGTAACGGAGTAGCAAATGGCTGTTGCGACCCATGTTGTCAGCCTCGATGTTGTGGTTCACGATGTGGCCACCGCTGTCGCTTGTTCAGTTGCTTTGGCAAACGCCGCGCTCGTTGCGGTGGTTGCTGCAACTAGTCAACCTAGACGTTTTAAATGAAATAGGAGCGTGCCTCGTTACGGGGCACGCTTTTTTTGTGCTGTCATTGATGGCCCAGCCGCTGTCTGTTTTGCGGCATCAAAACAAAACGGACCCAATGGTTTGGCCCGTTTTCAGCGCTGATTGTTCGGGTAAACGTGCAGCAGGAATTACTGGCCATTTCACAGTCGCGTGTGACCTTGCGTTGGGAGGGTGGTTTGCTAAAATTTTTAGACTCAACAGGCACCCCTAGCTCAATTGGATAGAGCACCTGTCTACGGAACAGGAGGTTAGAGGTTCGAATCCTCTGGGGTGTATTTGGCCCGTGCTAAAACACGGGCCTTTTTCGTTTCTGCGGGGAAACACGTGATTCCTGTCCCTCGTTGATAGCGGTTTTCACCCGTTGTCGGCGGTTGGTGGTCGTCATACTGGTCGTAATTTCCTTTCAGCCCGTTCATCATGCTTGGGGAAATCATCTTGTAGTGTTCGTTGGAAACACCGCGCGCAAATACAAAAATATGCACGTGGGTGCACATATAATTCGAGCGTCAACGTGCAATCCGTCAATGAAAAAAATGACGTTCCGCATCATTCAGTGGACATTGGTACAGTACTCAACGCAGCGCAAAAAAAAACCACGGCTGTTAACCGGGGTTTGGGTAGGGTTCGTTTGATGTCTGTCGCCGTCGTCGTACCATCATTCCCAGTCCCGCCAACAGCGACCAAATCAGAACGGACGTCGGTTCGGCAACGGCATTGGTGAACAGCGCTACGTCGTTGCCATCGCAGCCACCCTCAAAGTTAAAAAGCCCTGCAAAGCGTGATTCCGAAGCTCTGGGAGAGCGCATTCCACGTGGAGCTACCATTCAACGTGCCAGTGAGATTTCCCAGAGGCGAGTTTTCATTCTCAAACGTACTGGAGAAATTAAATGTCCGGTCCCCCGTAATGGCAAATAAGTAACTGCAGTCTAGAAACCAAGATCGACAGAGAAAATAGGTGACGCCGACCTCAGCGGAACCGCCCCACACCCAACCGGAATCCATAAAATCCTGGGGCGGACCGGAAATCTCCGTGGCCCGGTGATTGATGTCAGCAAAGCCGACCAGATCCTGTATCTCGGTACGCATATAAGACACAGTTGGTCCACCTCCGACGTAAACGAAACCTCTTCTGAATGAACGCCCGAGATAGGGGCGCAGCGAAATTTGATCAATCATCCGCGTTTTAGCTGACACGGCTACAGCGTTTCCAGTGAATTCCGTCGTAACGAACGGCGCGTTGGGATCTTCGATGGGATCGCGTTTACTAAATTCGCCAACCTGGGGAAGCCGGACGTCTCGAATGTTGGACGTTGCACCGAAGTAGTCATTCGTAAACTTGATACCCCACAACCTGGAACTGCTGCCGGCAAAGTGCTGAAAGTATCCCAATTCGACGCTTGGGGAAAAAGTAAGCACCGAGTCCATATAAATGGGAGTGCCTCCGTTGGCATCATCAGGTCCTTGAGCATAGCCCTCGGCAGCAACATAGGGATTTCCAGTTGAGTCAGTCCTCGTGATCGTCGATTGGCCAATGGCGATGACGTCCTGAGTACCGAAATTAATTGAATTCAAACGTCCGCCCAAACCAATATAACACGCGCTTCGCGGCACACAGACTTGGTCGCCGATTGATGCTGATTGCGCATACGTCGGAATCGAAAAACGAGTGTCCAACATAAAAACGATCGCTGGAAAAATCACGAACAAAGTGAATTTGTACAAAGGAGACATCATAATCCTGTTTCCGTCGTCAGCTTGACTACCAGTGCCTACAGAACAAGGGTCGTGGTGACGACAAAAAGTAACATGATCGATAACGAGACTTTACCGAAAATATTTCCGATCTAAACACGCGAATTTGTTCTATTATCGAATTTGTTTCCCGGAATATTTATTGAAACTGACAAATTTGACGTGAACGTTACTGTTTACCGAGTTGGCATACTAATGTTGGTCAGTCGTTGTTTGGAATGTGGTAAAACACGTACTTTATTTGCTGTCAGATAGCGTTGTTTGGACCGTTTGTTGGTGGGTGACGATCTGCATGATTCGCATTTGCGATTCGTAGTCGAGGTGCTGCCACGATTTGACAATGATGTTCAGATTGGCGTCACAAAATCTGTCAATGATTGTCGGCGGTTGGTGGTCGTCATACGGGTCGTTGTTGGTTGGCAAATCGTCGTTTTCCCGGGAAACTTGGTTAGGTAAATACACCTCTGGGGTGTACTTCAATTGATGAAGGTCGTCGGAACCCACTCCGGCGGCCTTTTTCTGTTTCAGCTCCGCAGTCCCTAGTGCAATCAGATCAAAGGGTTGGCGAAATTCGACCGTCAGTTCGCCGTTGCCCCAGGTCGAGTTCGATAGTACGAAATCGAGCAACCGGCATTTCTCACCGGCTGACTGCTTTTCAAAGAGTTCTGCCGCTCGATTGGCCAGTTCGAGAATCGCGACGCCTTCCTGAAGGTAACTCTGGTTCGCTTGCTCCTGCTGTTCGAGGTTCTGTCGAACGGCGGCCTGTTCCTGACGCCACTCCGTTGACTTCTGGTCGAAGAATTCGTCTGACACGCGGCCATCCAGCTTATCGACATACATTCGGTCGATTCGATTCTGGAGGCGACTGTACTCGTCCTGAAGCCGCTGGACGGCTTCATCGTGGAACCGTTTTTCATCCTGATGGCTTTCCTTCAGGGCTGAAGTGATCTAATCAAGTGTTTCCGGCTCCAACCGATGGCTCTGAATCACCTTCCCAAATTGCTCCTCAAGAACTTCCTCTCTGACGTAAGGCTCGTGGCATTTTCCCTTGTAGCCAGTGCAGTGGTAATAAGTGTATTTCTGTTTCTTTAACTCGGCGACCAGGGCACATCCACAGTCGTGACACTGAATAAGATTCGAGAATGCAAAACTGTGCTTTTTCCGTTTCGGCTTTGCAGCTCCACGATTCTTGCGAACTTCCTGGACGCGATCCCACAGTTCTTTGGTGACCCATGGAATGTGAATTGCTCGGTGCATCTTTCCAGTAAAGAGGAAGTCACCGTACTAAATTGGGTTTTTGAATAAGTTGTGGACGGTCATTGATCGATCTCGACCTGCGGTCCGGGATCGTGCTGTCGTGGCTAAGAATCTGACTGTGACCGACAAAGTAGTTCGAATTTTGATCCACCACGACATTGAACAACGGGACAGATTCTGCCGGCTCAATCCCTTTCACCAAAACGGCGGTAGAGCTACCGCGGGCGGTTGTGATTTCCATGCCCGCTTGCAGGTCACGCGTTTTGGTCCAACCACGTCCTTCAATCCAGAAAAAATGCCCCCCACTGGCCTGAATCGTTTCGCCCTCAAGCGAGATTCGAAAAGTTGGCGTAGGCGGCCTCTGGGTCGGCTGCAATACCGTTTGATACTCCAGTCGCTCCGATTGCGGATCGCGGCAAAGGACACGGTCGCCGACAGATAATTTATCGACGGGAACGAGTCCGAGGTCGGTCCAAATCGGTGTGCCGGCAACCAGGCATTCTCCGCGGCCTCCGGTCGGAAAGGGAACGGCAGTCACTTCGGTTTCTTGGACGAGTCTGTAGTCCACAGGGCGGACGGATGTATAAACCTCGTTCTCGTCGTACCACCACTCCCACCAGTCCTCAACCGAATTTCCCGGGTTAATCTTTAGGGTTCGATTCAGCATTGACTGGATCGCCTGGTTCTTGTTGCGGATAGAACGGTTTAACTGTTCCAGGCCGGCTGTGGCATTGGCCGCACGCCAATCGGCATCTCGCATCATGCGACGTTGCAGGTCGGGCCCGGGCGCGATCGGAAATTGCAACATCGTTCGATCGAATTGAACCACAGAATCCTTGTCGAGGTTCTGTTGAAACAACACATAGCGATACAAAACGTTGCCTTCACGGTCCGGCGTAATCGAGTATCGACCCGACACGGGCGTGACCAGCTGGTTTAACAACGCCGGGACAAAATCGTACGGGTTGCGTTCAGAAAGCAGTTCCATCGCCCGGTCGCGAACCTCTCTGGCCGATGAAGGGCTGAAAGCGATCCGCACGAGTGTTTCGCTTGCCTCGCGAACGTCGAATCGGTTGATCACCTCTAGCACCTCAACCGCGATCGTTGGTCTTTCGCCCTCAAGGCTCATCTCCAACGCCGTCATGGCATTGGGATCATCCATTTCCGCCAGGCGGGCCCAACCGAGTTTTCGGGCATTGCTTGAGGAGGACTTAATCAACCGCATGATCTCCTGGACCGGTGCGCGCCATTGTTCCATTCGGCGAGTCGCGGCAGCCATGCGGTTGGTTTCAGTTGCGATCTGCTGGGGCGTCATCCATTGGCCGTTGATTCGAAGATGTCGCAAAAATATGCGTACATGAGAGTTTTCGGGATCGATAGCCAAAGCACGTTTTAAATGCGCATCGCGTCGGTGGGGAAGATTGTTTTCTTGGCACCACCTGGCAAGTTCGGTCTGGCCAATCAGAGTATGGGGCGCCAGGTTGCGAATCGTCCGGTACCGATGGAGAACATCCACTTGTTGATTCGCTTGGGCAACCTCTTCCGGCGTCAACCACGAGTCCCCGACCAAAATTCGGCCAGGCGGATAGGAGTTCAGTGAACGGAGGAGATGCCCTGCGTCAACGTATATCTGCGCGGATCCAATCGACGGAACGACACCCAGAGAAAACAGGACCGCCATCATCATGTAGGATCGAATCATCGTACCACTCCTTTTGAGTTGTGCCGCTTCATTAACGAAGCCGCGGGTGCCCCAGCGAAAAAATTGTAACAGGTAGTTCGCTCAATACAAAATTTATCGCTTCCGTCCGTCAGCGGTTCCGTGCAGTTTCAAACGATTTCAACGTTGTGCGGTGGACCGCAATTGCCTCTTCGTTTCCTGAAGCGGTCTCGTCAGTGGGTCAAGGCACGGTTTCAGTTCGGATCGGGCCTGGTCCAGTATGTTTTCTAACAACGGTTTCAAGATTGCACGGTGTACGTCCGGTTCCTTTTTCTTTTTCAATTTCCTGAAGCGGTCCCGTCAATAGCTCGATGTTGGCCGGACTGGGCGTGACCGTGCGGCGACGACGGTAAGGTCGCCGATTCCACATGGCCGACTCCATGCGCGATGACGCGGGAGCGATCGATCCGATCAAGGGCCATCGGGACCCATGCGGCCGGAGCCTCTAGCTAGAGAGGCGACCGGACAACAGCGTCCAGGCGGTGCTGTTTCAGGTGCGGCAGGTGCTGGAACCAGGCCCGGGTTGCACCCCTCGCCGGTTATCTCCCCTCAGCTTGACAGGGCCCGCAGCATTGCCTATTTCCATGCCAAGTTTTGAGACAGATCAAAGGATTGAAAGGCACCTTGATGCGCAGAAAAACATTAAGCTTGGCGTTGGTTACGTTATTAACTCTCTGTGGTGGGCAGTTTGTCGGCGCGGGGATCGTAACCTTTGATTTCACTAATAGCACACCGACTTTCAATGGTGGTACGACGTTCAGTAACCTTTCGAACGATAATAATCTCGTTATCCGGTGGGGTTCGATCGCCAACGTCGGTGGTACGAATATCGATCTGGTTGCGACGGTGACCGGGGATGCCTACAAGGCCAATAATATCGGATCTGGTAAAGTCGCTCTGAATGGTCTTAGTGGCGGGCCGGTCTCCCTTTTCCGTTACGCTCGAATCAACCTGAGAAACGATCACGCCGCAACCTTCGCCTTCACGCTGGTGGACCCGGACAACAACGACAGTCAAGTGTTTGGCGACTTTGACTTTTCGGTTTTGGATATTGACAGCGGTCCTGCTGGTCCTGATGGTGGGCGCGCCCTTCCAGCGGCTGGGATCGAATCCGTTCAACTCATCAGCCAGAATGGTACGGCCACCTGGGCCACGAGCGGCAACACCGAGTTGACCTTAACCCCCACGCCAACCACCCCCGGGCCTAACTGGGCCGCTCCCGTGATCACTGCAGCACAACCCTTTTTCGGTGCCGGCGCGCCTTGGGAAAACGTCCCCAATCCGACGGATCCCTCGAATTTGACGCCGGAGCAAGTCGCCAGGACAGTGGCGTTTAGCTTTGTAAACACTTCATCCTTCGAGTTGAGGCTCGGTATTGGGCCTGGCGGAAAAATAAACGAATTCAATTGGGACGACGGAGGCCGCAATTTCCTCTTCACCGGGAGTATTTCTGCAGTTCCTGAACCGACGACCGTTTTGATCTGGTCGATGTTGGCCGGGTTAGGAATGACGGTCAGGCGACGGCGGTAAGGCAAACGTCGGATGCCCAAAACGGGCGACGGTTATTTGCGTTCAAACGTTTCTGACTGGATCACTTCGCCATCCTTGTACGTTTCTTCCTTGATTTTCTTTCCATCCTCGGTCCAGTAAGTCCAAATTCCTTGCGGATTTCCATTTTCAAAAGTTCCTTCTTGCCATTTCTGGCCGTTGGCGTGCCAATAAATCATTTTTCCTTCCGCCTTGCCATCCTTCGACGTTGTTTCGGATTCTTTTTGTCCGTTCTCGTGCCAAAAAGTTTGAATTCCTTCCGCCTTGCCATCCTTGGAGGTTGATTCGAGGAATTTTTGGCCGTTCTCGTGCCAATGAATTGCTTTTCCGTGCACCTTGCCATTCTTCAGTGGTACTACCGCCGATTTCTGGCCGTTGTCGTACCAACTAATTCTTTTTCCGTGCCGCTTGCCATCCTTGTAAGTTACTTCCCACCATTTTCGGCCGTTTGGATGGTAGTCAACAACAGTTCCAGTAAAAGGTGTTTCTGAATTGACCTTGTAGTGAATGCCGTTTCGCTCAACCATCTCGTATTCGTAAGCCGTTTCTGTCGAACATCCCGCCAGCAACGCGATGGCTACGATCGAAAGTAATGTCATCGATTTGTTGTTCATGTCTAGTCCCGTGTCTTGTCGGATGCCCCAAAACGGGCGGCGGTTAATAACCCATAGTCAAAGTAACTTCGTTGGTCTATTTACCGACGTTGTATGATTCTTCCAAAAATTTCTCGCCCATACTAATTTATTCCATCTATTCAGCGGGCTAGCCAGTAAATCGAGTAAAAAAACCAGCTTCCGTTTGGAAAACTGGTTTGAATTGCCGGAGTTGTTTGGTTTTTTACTAAATATCGTCCAGCAACAACTGGTTCGCCTCGGTTAGCGCTGTGTCAAGTTTCGGTCGCAACGTCGCGATCCGTTTTTGCAAATCGGGAGTTTTGGCTGGCAGCGTTTCAAAATATTGTCGGCAGGGATCGGCGTTGGCCCGTTCTTCGATTCCCATCGAGTTCTCGATCTGGCGAACGATCACATCGATCAGATTCGGGCGGTATGCCTTGACACGATTCCGAATCTGAACGTGAGTCTAACGATTTACTTACGAACATTGATTGGCCAGTGGTCGGCGCAGTTGCCATCCCTCGGCACCGGGGTTCTGTTCGGGTTATACCCGGCCCGCAAATCCGCGTTGATGGACCCGATCGAGGCATTGCGGCACGAGTAAAGTCCCGCAACATCGTCCGCCAAGTTCCTTCTCCGGGCGTTAACGCTCGTCGGGAATCGCTACCCGATAAACGATGGAAACCGCGCTGATCGGTTCGTCAGACTGAAAGTGTAGGTAAACCATGCAGTCGATTAACATGACGGATTCCGTACCAGCTGTTGACGGTTTGTGCCCAGTCGATTGGCCAGCTTTGGGCCTCGTTGGCATCTGTGTTTACTGATCTGTCATTGGACGAGGACCTGGATCAGCAGGTAACCCCGACGGACCGAATGTGGTTTTTAGCCACATGTTGATCCGGTTCAGGCCTGGTTGCGAGCAGAGTCCGGAAATTGTTGGTAAAATATGGAAAACCATGTCCAATTTTCCCCTCAGCGGCGGAATGACTGTATGGACGTTGATGATCCCCACGAACAATTCACTCGGTTGCTGATCGAACACGAACCAGAACTTCTGCGGTTCATACTCGTGACAGTGCCCAATCGCGCCGACGCGCGTGACATCCTGCAGGAATGTTCCGTGGCTTTGTGGCGACGATTTTCCGAATATGATTCAGAGCGACCTTTCGTGGCCTGGACCTTCGGGTTTGTGCGGATGGAAGTACGACGCTTTCTGCGCAAATCCCAAAGACGTGCCCAATTGACCCAACGGGCTTCTGACCTGCTGCTGCAGGATCAGCAACAATATTCGCAAGAACTTGATGAGCGAGGCCTTCATCTGAAACACTGCTTTAACGCACTGGCCGAGGATCATCGAAAATTGCTTGATAGTTACTACCACAAGGGGCATTCGGTCAGCAAATTGTCAGAGCAAAATGGTCGATCAATCGAGGCGATCTACAAGAGTCTGCAACGAATCCGGCTCGCTTTACATCGGTGTATTGAATTACGAATACGAGGTACTGAAGCATGAACAGGCACGATTGGGAATCTGTGATCGGGCGACATTTGGATGGGATCGCCTCAGCGGAAGAGATTGCTGCGCTATCAGGGAAACTGGAGTCTGACGCAGATACGCGGTTGTTGTACCTGCGCCTGGCGGAAATTCATGCGACCCTGGCGACGGGTAAACTCGTTGAGCCTGCCAATACGGAGGCAGAAGACCAACTTCTTGATTTAATTGAACAGCTCGAATCTTCCCGTAAGCACCAGCGGTGGTCGAAGCCCACGTTTCTATGGCTGCTGGCCACCTCTGCCGTGGTCATCGCAGTTCTTTCGGCAGGCTTGGTCTACCAACTGATTTATCCAGGGCAGGGGATCCAAGAGGCCAGCAATATTGTCACACACCGTCCCATTGCAGCCGCGCCTATTGCTACGATTACCGGCCTGAGTGGATCGCTTATTTGGACAGGCGACCGGGGACAAATCGTTCGTGATATCAAAGTCGGTAGGAAACTGGCCGGTGGCACCATTGAAGGGGTGGCTCCGGACTCATGGTTCGAACTTCAGTTCAACGACGGTTCGACTGTGATGATTTCCGGTACTTCGATGCTGACGTTTGCCGACACTGGGCAAAAAACATTACGGCTGAGGGAAGGCACCTTTTCAGCCAATGTCGTCCCCCAACCCAATGGCAAGCCAATGTTGATCCACACACCGTCCACGTTGCTCGAGGTTCTCGGAACGCAATTCGACGTCGAAGCCAATATGGCTTCCACTGTGCTAAATGTCACCGAAGGCACGGTTCGGGTGAGGCGGCTCAGCGATGGCCGCGAGGTGGACGTTCCGGCAAAGCATCGTGTGATCGCCGAGGGGGGCGGGGACCTAACACTCCAGCCGGTTTCCGAGTCGGTGAGTCACTGGAAGAGTCAGATTAACCGCCGGCCTGGAAACTATGGAAAATGGTTGCCAGCAAGTCAAAAGCGGGCAGCCGCCCAGAAAGCAATCCCCTTCGTAGTTCCGAAAGACCCCAGCGTTACGCTGTATCTGCTAGGGATTACGGTGTCCCGCAGCGATGGTCCACCAGTGGTTGTCGGATCGGATTCACAGTTCGTCGTCCGAGGTCGCCTAAACAAACCGGCCAAAGTTTATTTTGGCATTTCGGTGTCGGATGGCAATGGCGAATTCGCCGGAAAGTTCCGCTTGGACCTTGAAAGCAAGCAACCGATTTCCAAGCCAGACGCGGATGGCAATTTCGAAGTCGCCTACCGACTCAGCGACTTCACACTCGATCCGAGCGTTAGCAATCGGAAAGAAGAATTAGCAGTTAGGCCCGACAACTTGGTTCTCAATTGCATTTGGGCCTTCACCCATACAGGCATTCCGAGTGGTCTGGAAATCAACGACGTCGAATTGATCTCGCCGAACCAAGAGGAAAAGTGATGACAAAAGTCACCCCATTTGCCTGCATGGCGACCGCATTGCTCGCGATCACTGGCGTCCTGTCAGCAGATGACCATGGAAATCCGGCGAGCCAAAGCAAAAGTAAGAACTTTCGAGGCTCGTATTACGTCAACGGCGAAATCCACGTTAATACGTATGGCCAGCCAGAGGGCAAACCGCTAACCACCGGTCACCACGACTTCAAGCCATCCTGGTCAAAGACCGGCGACATGCTCGTCTTCTTTCGCAGGGTGAAGAACGATCCCGATGTATCGAAATGGAAGACGGCTATTCATATCATCCATGCAGATGGAACTGGACTACACCAACTAACCGACGGCACGCACACCGACTTCAATCAAACCTGGACCCGAGACGGCAAGAATACGCCGATTTGGAATCGAAAGAATCCAAAGACGGGTGGCTACAGGGTGATGGCCAGTAAGATCGGTGCAAAACCGGGTGAGGAATTCCCTCTCACCGACCGAGGGCATTCTACCTGGGCTTTCACCTGTCTTACCGACGGCCGGATCCTCGTCCGATCGAATCCACCCGGCCAGGGGATGGGTTACTACCTGATGACGCCCGGAGAGAACGTCAATCCGACGTTCGAACGGATTGAATGTAAATTGGCAAAAACGGGAGTGCTTGCCCGGGTCAGTCTTTCACCGAGCGAGACGAGAGTTTGCTTCGAGTTCCAGCGGGGGTTCAAAAAACGAGTTCCTGGCCGCACACTCTATGTCGCCGACTTCGACGCCAAGAGCCGGACGATTTCCAACGCAAAGCCATTCGCCAACGAAGATGAAAAACCGATCTGGTTTGCGTACCCACGTTGGTCGAAAGACGAATCCTCAATCGTTTACCAGGCAGGCGGCAAGCTCCATCTCTACAAAACTGAAGACGGTTCGACTCATAAGGTGTCGACGGACGATAAAGCGGACTATCGGTATCCCCATTTCGAGGATGCACCGAAGTGAACGCGAGAGAAACAAAAAAAGAAACTGTGAATCATTCAAACCGCAGGAAACGATTTGCCATGAAA
>JABACA010000141.1 GCA_014237975.1 Mariniblastus sp.
ACGCCGGCGCCCTCGGTCGCCTCGGCCGATTGAACGATCTTCATCACCCGGTCGTCGTAACTGCCCATCGCCTGCCAACCGTCGACGGTCGACTGGTGGTGCAGTTCGCCCGATTTATCGGTGACCAGTTCGAAGCTGCCGTTGGCCACAAAGCCGGTATGCATGCGCGTGGCGATCACGTTATCGATCAGCGGACCGCGGCCATCGCCCAGGTCCTGTTCATCCTGGCCCACTTCGCGGAACTCGAGCCGCGACATGTCGGCCCGGCCGGTCACCGTCAGGGCGACCGTCTGCCACTGCTGGGTACCGCGGAAGGTGCCGAGACTCTCGTCGTTCCAGAGGACCTCCACGTCGTTGGTCGACTCGGCCGCATCGACGGCAACCGGCCGCTCGCGCAGGTCAAACGCCAGGGTGTACTCGATCCCCTCGCGGGTGGCGAGGTCCTGGAAGACCTGGTCAAAATGACCGGCGGTCGCATCGAGGTTCAGCACGAACTCGCGTTGGTGCGGGAACTTCAGCAGGTGCAACTGCTGGCCCGCATCGGCGTTGACCGCGTTCCAGCCCTCGACCTCTTCGTTGGAATATAAGTTGGTATCGGACTCGGCCAACGGGGTCAACGTACTGTTGCTGACCAGGTTGACGCCGCCCGGCAGGGAGACCGACAGCAGGTGCCGCGGCTCGAGGTTCCGGTAATCAAAGAGGGAGGAATCAGGGGCAGAACGACGTCGTTTGGAAGCGGCCATCGGGTGGATCCGTTACTCAGGTGTGTGGGATGCTATACAGAGGAAGACTCTGCAGGGCGTCCATTCTAGCTGAATACGGACCGGGGTGGGAAAAAAAACGAGCCAAAGAGACCCCGCCTTGGTGGGGGATTCCAACAGGTTCGCCCCGGAAAACGACCGTCGTGGCGCCGAGTTGGATTGCGCCGAGCTGGAGCGCGCAGAGTTGGAGCGCGTAGAGTTAGTGCGAGGAGTTAAAGTGCACGGAGTTAAAGTGCGGCGAGGCAAGCGTTACCGATCGATTTTACCGATCGGCGGGGACGATCTCGATCGAGTCGATCCGTTCGGCCGCTGTGCCGGGCGGTTGTCCGATCGTCGCCCCGTCAGAGGATCAACCAGTCAGCTGGGCCCCGGTGCGGTTCGGCCGCGGCCGCGGTGACTCACCTTACCCGTTGCCACAATCCCCCAAGCCCCACGGGTTTTCATCCTGAACACCGGCAACTTCGGCCGTCAGCCAGGTGTAGACCAAGTGGGAATGCCAACATTCAGGGCTACTTTTTATATTGCTGAAAGGCAGAGAATCGACCAGGTTGTTTTCACCGATATGGTAATATTCGAAATCCTCATTTTGCACCAACATGGGAACAAGGTCAGGAAGGTTATACGTCCTGACCATCTTTTTGACATGCAGATCGGCTTTCAGCTTGAACTCCCAATTCCCTGTCCGCGGACTGGCATACGTGTACAGCTCAATCTGGTCGCGGTCCACGTCCGAGTTGACCGAATAATCGACGGCACACAGACTGGCCAGGCTGCTGCCCAAGCTATGTCCCATGAACAGGTATTGCGTGTTCTCATCGGTAGAAAGCAAATTTAACAAATCAACCACTTGATCGACCGGCGTCTTGTTGGGCGTTGTTGACCCAGGTTGGCCAAGGAATTCGATCGTGCGATACATATCCAGGAAGCCTTGTTCCACCTGGACCAGACCGGTTTCGGAGACCTCTTGAAAAGATTCCAGGTTGAAATCGAGGTCGTACAACCACTCAAGACCTTGGGTGCCATTGAAGACCACCGCAACCTGATTTTCAATTTCGTTGGTGGCGACATATCCCTGGAAATACCCTGGGCCGACGTTGACATTGATATTGTATCGATGGGTCCAGTTCGTTGGGAAATTATGTGGTGTTTCAGGGTTTAGAAGGTCCCCACCCATCTGGGAATCAACCATCTCATAAGCCACATCGACGAATTCCATGTACTCAAAAATTTTGACCGCATCGGCGCGACTCTCCAGGATGCTGACCGAGTAGATCTTTTCGGCCGGCGTGGCGCTGCCCACATCCCGCTGGTTGATCGCATCGACCACGTCACTCCCCTCGATCACCTCGCCAAAGATGGCGTGCCGCCCATTGAGGTGCGTCTGCGGTGAGAGGGTGAAGAAGAACTGGCTGCCGTTGGTGTCGGCGCCGGCATTGGCCATCGCCAACAGGTCGCGGCGGTCGAAGTCGGTCATGGCGGTCGCTTCATCGTCAAACCGGTAACCGGGCCCACCCGAACCGAAACCGGTCGGGTCGCCACCCTGGGCAATGAACCCTGGACCGAGGCTGATCACCCGGTGGAACGTCAGCCCGTCGTAGAACCCGTCCCGGGCCAGGTTGACAAAGTTGTTGACCGTGATCGGCGCCTCATCATCGTTAAGCAGGACGCGGATATCGCCATCGGCCGTGTGGAAGATCGCCTCGTACACCTTCTCCGTATCGATCGACATCTCGGGCGCCTGGTCGTACAACTGGTTTCTCAGCTCGGGTGTCACGTTGGAGAGTTGGCGGTTGCCGGAAAACGCTTCAAAATCATTCGGCACATCCGCGTTGCGGGCGACCGTGATCGAGAAGTCCCGGAAAGCGGAAGCGCCTGCGTCATCGGTAACCGTGACCGTGACGGTCAGGATTCCGTCGCGCTGGGGCGACCAGGAAATTTCACCGGTCGACGAGATGGTCGGTTGAATACTGTTACCGCTGACCGGCTCGCCGAACGACGAAATCTCGTAGGTCAGTGGATCGTTGTTCGGGTCGCTCGCATTGACGGTTAACTGGAAATCATTCCCGAGCGTGACCAGGGGATCGCCGATCGGGGAAATCTCGGGCGCCTCGTTCTCCGACTGGACATTGACCGTAATCACCGTGGCGGCCGATTTGGCATCTTCACTGTGGAGGGTGATCGAGACCTCGCGGTTCCCGCCGGTCACTTCATCGGTCGTGTTGTCGTACCGCAAGGTATGCAGGACCTCGCTGTAGACGGCCACGCTACCCGTTCCGCTCAACAGCAGGACACCGGTCGGCACATCGTAGGAAGAGGTCAACTGTGACGACCCGACATCGACCGACAGGAATTCGTTTGAGCCGTCCAGCCGCGCATCGAACTCGATCACGGCCGACGTCAGGCTATCCCGCAGCCGGTTCTGGACCGACAGCTCCGACGTCGTGATCAAGGTCGGCCCGGCTCCCCCGGAGTACAGAGCGTTGGAATCGGTTCCCTCGGCCAGCCCGTTGGCATCGACCACCATTAATTCACGGGCAGTGTCGATGCCGACCAGGCGGATATTGTCCAGCAGTGGTCCATGACCATCCCCCGCACCCAGTTCGCCGTTGGGCGTTTCCCGCAACACGAGACGGGTCAGGTCACTGTCGGCTTCCAGCAACAGTCCGTACGTCTGCCACTGGTCCCGCCCAAAAAACGTACCGGCCCATTGGTCGTTCCAGCGTACCCGCAACTCGTTATCCGCGTCCGCTACGTCCGCGCCCTTGATATCGAACGACAGGAAATACTTGCGGCCCGATTCGGTTGCCAAATCCTGGTACAGGCGGTCCAGATGTTCCTTGCTCGAATCGAGGTCCAGGTACGAGCCATCGGTCGCCTGGTCGGATTGAATAATCTGCATCACGCGATCGTCATAACTGCCCATCGCGCCCCAGCCATCCACCTTGGACTGGTGATAGAGGTTATTGGACGAAGCATCCTCCCCCGTCTGGAAACTACCGTTGGCCAGTGAACCGGGCCGGTTGTTGACCAGGCTGACGTTATCGATCAGCGGGCCGCGGCCATCGCCCAGGTCCTGGTCACCGCCGGCCACTTCGCGAAATTCGAGTCGCGTCGTATCCGCCTGGCCGGTCACCGACAGGACAATTTTTTGCCATTGATGAGTACCACGAAATGTGCCGACACTCTGATCGTTCCAGAAGACCTGCAGGTCGTTGGTCATCTCTCCCGCCTCGCCGCCGACCGGCCGCTCCCGCAGGTCAAATGCCAGGACGTATTCAACGTCGGCCTGGGTAGCGATATCCTGGAACACCTGGTCAAAATGATCGGCCGTCGAATCGAGGTTGAGCACGAACTCACGCTCGTGCGGGAACTTCAGCAAATTCAACTGCTGGCCCGCATCGGAGTTGACAGCACTCCATCCCTCGACCGCTTCGTTCGAATAGAGTTGCGAGTCGACTTCAGTGATCGGCACGAAGGTGCTGTTGTTGACCAGGTTGACGCCCGCCGGAAGGGAGACCGACAGCAGTTGACGCGGTTCCAGCACGGAAAAATCGAACATCGAGGAACGGTGGGTGGGGCGACGTCGTTTGGGACCAGGCATCTGAAATATCCGCAGCATATAGATCGATGGGAAGGGATTGAGAGGGAGGCTCCCTCAAACATTCATTTTACCTCAAAACATATGTTTTTATTCGGTAAATGCAAACTACTTGTCTGCCTTTACCATCCTGGCTCGCCACCCCAAAATGCGATCCGCACAAACCTCAGAATCGATGGTGCTGTGCCAGATTTGTGAAAATAAAAACAAATGCGGATTGACAATTCATCCGCAGAAGTCAGGCTGTCGCACTGATATTGACGAATATTTGGCTTGGGAATCGCCCGTTGAACTTAGTCGCATCATGTGCGTTCGCACTCGAAACCCCCCTGAAATGGGAGCTGGAGAAGCTCGGTTACGAGCCCCAAGTTATCCAACCGGGCCAGGTGATGTTTCAGGGCGATTGGCTGGACATTTGCCGGACCAATCTGTGGCTCAGAATTGCCGATCGAGTTCAGATCCAGGTGGCCGAATTTGACGCTCCCGATTTCGATGCCCTGTTTGATTCGATTCGTGAAATGAACTGGTCCCACTGGATTCCCAGCGAGGCCAGTTTCCCGGTTCACGCGCGGACGCGTCATTCAAAACTGACCAGCGTGCCAGCCATTCAGCGGAGCACCAAGCGGGCCATTGTTGAGTCGTTATACCGCGATCATCAAACCGACAGTCTGCCGGAAACGGGCCCGGAATACCGGGTTGAAACGATCCTGCTTAAAGACCACGCGCGGGTCCTGATCGACACGACAGGCGCCAGCTTGCATAAACGGGGATACCGAAAACTGGTTGCGACCGCACCGATCAAGGAGACGATGGCGGCGGCCATGATCCAGTTGAGCGTCTGGAATGCGGAGCGACCGTTGATCGATCCCTTTTGTGGAAGCGGGACCATTCCGATCGAAGCGGCTTTGATCGGGTTGAATATTGCTCCCGGTTTGTATCGCGAATTTTCCAGTCACCATTGGCCACAGATCGATGCCACGCATTGGACGAAAACGGTTGAGGATGCCAAGTCCGCCATCCAGCAGGATGTTCAGCTGCAGATCAACGGGACGGATAGCGACCCGGAGGTCCTCAAGCTGGCCCGGTTTCACGCCGAGCGAGCCGGGGTCTCGGAACAGATTCATTTCCAGGAAAAATCGTTTGACCAACTTCGCAGCAAGAAGGAATACGGTTGTATCATTACCAATCCGCCTTATGGCGAACGGCTCGACGAAGTGCGTCACCTGAAACCTCTGTACCAGTCGTTCCCCCATATCCTGCAGCGACTGCCAAGCTGGTCGCACTTCATCATTACCAACATGCCTCGTTTTGAAGCGATAATCCAGAAAAGCGCCACGCGACGTCGGAAAGTTTTCAACGGCCGTATTGAATGCACTTACTATCAATACCTGGGACCCAGGCCGCCTGGCCCGTCCACTGCAGCAACCATCCCCATCCCGGCCGAGTCCGATTCCGAGACTCCTGCCAAGGCCGCCCCGGAGAGCAAACCCAAAGCGACAGCCCCGCCGGTCTTTGGCGGCTTGACGGAAACCGACTTGCAACAGTCTGAATTGTTTGCGACCCGCTTACAAAAACGAGCCAAGCATCTTCGGCGTTGGCCAACCCGGCGGGGAATCACCTGTTATCGAATTTACGAACGCGATATTCCTGAACTGCCGTTCGTCGTGGATGTCTACCAGGACCACCTGCATATGGTGGAGTTTGAACGACCCCATGATCGCGACCTGGGCCGACAGGGGGCCTGGTTGGAGTTAATGAAAAAAACGGCGGCCAAGGCACTCGACATACCGATCCAGCGTGTCCACTTCAAAACACGCCTGCGGCAAAAAGGGCTGGCGCAACATGAGAAACAGGGGCACCGGTCGAAGCTGGTCGAAGTCCAGGAAGCAGGTCTGACGTTCTTTGTGAATCTGGATGACTACGCCGATACGGGGCTCTTCCTGGATCACCGAGTCACCCGAAACATGGTTCGCCAGGAAGCCGCCGGCAAGTCATTTCTTAACCTGTTTGCCTACACTGGATCGTTTTCGGTTTACGCGGCCGCAGGGGGTGCCCGGACGACCTGTACGGTCGATTGGTCCAACACCTACCAGGATTGGGCCCGGGACAACATGCGCATCAATGGTTTCACCGAGGATCAGCACGAGTTCCACAGGGAAAACGCGGTTGAGTTTGTCTCCCAATGGGCCGCGCGACGTAAACCGAAATTCGACCTGGTCGTGGTTGACCCGCCTACCTTTTCCAACAGCAAACGGACGACCATGGTTTGGGACATCCAACAGGATCACGTGGCATTGCTTAATCAACTGGGCCAAATCGTGGCGCCGGGTGGAACGGTCTACTTCTCGACGAATTTCCGGAAATTCAAACTGCAAGACAACCTGTTGAGTCCTTATCGAATCATCGAACTGAGCAAGCAAACGGTCCCGGAAGACTTCCGCAATCGACGGATCCACCAATGCTGGAAACTGATCCGGGAAAACGACGTTACCGCTGCGACGAAGCCGCCAAGTCCCGATCCGTAAAGGGCAATTCGACATCCAACCCTTGCAGGACGTTGACAGCCGACACGACGCCTGTCTCCAGCAGGGGAACCCCCGCAACAGCGTAAGAACCACAAAACCATATTCGGCGACCGGGTCGCAACATGGCTGCCGACAGTCGCTCCCAGGCGACCTGGCTATGACGGTTCACCAGGGGGCGTTGCAATACGGATGTCTGGATCACGCTGCCAGGATCCGGTTCGAGAATCGGGTTGATCGTTTGAAATACGGCGGGGGAGGGCATCTGCCAATCGCGATGGAATTGGTTCATCAAAACGGTACACATGGCAGCCGGTTGAGGGTCGCGCTGGGAAATCATATTGAACGTTCCCCAATGACCCCGACGGGGCGGCATCAGGCGGGTATCCAAATGCACGATCACCGGGATGCTCTCGTAATCAAACATCGCCAAAATCTCTCGATCCTCAGCGGAGCTCTCGTTCAGTAAATCGCGTGCGTGGTTGGCCTGGGTTGAAACAACCACATGATCAAATGTTTCCGTTTGCATTCGACCATCTGGCAACTGCAGCTTTAAATCAACCGGACCCGTTGGCGGGGCATCAATCTGATGGACCCGCGTATTGAGTCGTGTTGCCAGGTTGCCCGAAACCAGTCGATTCACAACATCCCGCGTTCCGTGAGTCGTTTTCAGCAACGTTTCACCATCGGCCGTCAGTTCTCTCAACGCCTGGAGAATGATGGACGCCGGGTAAGCATCCAGGCTGGCATAGGAGCAAGTACACACGGTCGACGAGAGGGTAGGATAAAGAAAATCCGAAATGAAATCGCGGGACACACCCGAATTCGACAAATACGATCCCAACGTGAGATCGGAAGGTAGACCAGCGGCCAGATCACGAACTCCGGCACTCTTCAGTTCAGCCGCCGTTTTGAGAAGTTTCCGCACGGTACGACCGAGCAGGAAATTCCGGTCGAGCTTGGCCCGGTAAGCATTTTTCAACCTCAGGTAGACCGGCCCATGCAAATGGCTGAACGTCTGGGACGGTTCCACCGGCACCGTGTCGACACCCAGCAAATCGTAAAGCAGGCACAGGTTGGGCCATTGCAAGCGGTTAAACATCCTGGACGGCACATCGCCGACCCTGACCTTGTCGTCTAGATTCAAATCGACGGTCTGAGCCGCCATTCCCAATGAACTGCCACACTCGAACAGGTCGACATCGTGACCACTGCGGTCCAGCGCCCAAGCGGCCGTCAAACCGGCGATCCCACTCCCAATGATCCCGAATCTCATAAACCCGGTTCCCAGTTGCTACGTTTCATCGTCTCAATTCCTGTTCAGTCATCATTGGCTGAGTATCGTCGCGGATCAAACAGACGAAACCAAATGTACGGTTTCTAACAACACCATCACTTCTAAACCTCAAATTTGATTCTCATTTGAAATTTGGTCAATTACCGTTTCTGTCTCTTACCGTGGGTGATATGCCCGTTCATTTCGATCCATCTGTATTTGCTTGTTTGAATTCCAATTCAAGCTGTAAGGCCTGCGCAACAACTTCGTCCCACGGTCGTTGGTAATCGATGGGGTCGGGCCTGCCGAGTTGGTAAAAGGCCAGAATCCGTTCCACATCCGACCCGGTCATCCCATCCGAACGACCGGTTGCATCCGGTTGATAACTGGTACATGTGTTACGAAAGATCGTTTCAAAATCGAGGCCAAGACTTGCACAGGAATTTTCAGCGTCTTTCAGGATCATCAATTTATCCGAGTCCAGGTAGGGCAGGCAGAGTGAAACGTGTTCCGAATCCCAATTGCCAATCGAAAATGCATGATGAATGGCTTGATAGAATTCAGGACGGCAATCCGGGTAGATTGCGTGATCGCCTGAATGCACTCCAAGGCACAAATCGGCCGGGCGTTTGGTTCGCGAATAGATGGATAATGCGTAAGCATAAGCGATGGAAGCAAAAATCGCATTGCGGTTTGGAACCACCGTTGCCCGCATGTTCGCCTGTTCGTAATGACCGGTGGGGACCTGCCAATCTTCATCGACCAGCGATGAATGCAACAAATGGCTCAGCGAATTCAAATCAACCAAATGCCAGTTTATTTGAAAATCGTTGTCAGAGAGGTACTTGAGATTGTCCTGCAGCCGCTGGAGTTCAACCCGATGTTTTTGTCCATAGTCAAAACTAATCCCATAAACGTCTCGACCGAGTGCCAGCAAATGCAGCAAGAGGCCGGTCGAGTCCATTCCGCCACTCAAACAAACCACCGCTGGATGAGATTGTTTCCGGGATTTTCCCGTGTATTCGGTTCGTTCATTCATGTTGGGAACTGGTTCCTGGTCGTTCATACGTCCGTTCATGCGTTGCATGACGGCATTGGGGAATTACTGCCGTGTTCTCAACGGCTGGCGTCCCGGTGGTTGGCGACGCGTCCGACAATTGTGATAATTCTAGCTTTCCATCCACCCGTTCGATAGAGTTTTGCCGCAATGGCCCGAAATGAACAACTGATTCGTCAGCACAAGATATTACAGATATTGGAACGCGTCCGATTTGGCAAAACGCTCAATGAACTACGGGAGGACATTCTCGAGGAGTTGGGGCTAACGTCTTTGCATACTCGAACATTACGACGCGATCTGGAGGCTTTGCAAGCTGCTGGAATTGACGTCGCGCCCCACGATTCCCAACGAGGCAAAATCTGGAAACTGGGACCCCGCGCCAAGACAGCGACGAAAATCAGTGCCTCGGCAACCGAACTGATCTCCCTTTCGCTCGGGCGTCAATTGCTCCACCCCTTGGCTGGCACCCCATTCTGGATGGGCATTGAATCGTTTTGGAAAAAAGTCCAGGAAGAGATTCCGGATGCCGTTTTGGCACACTATGAAAAGTACCGCCGCACGTTAAGGGTGCTTGGCATGCCCGCCAAGTCGTACGAGCGACAACATGGGATTATCAAAACACTGAACCGCGCGATCCTGGAACATCGAGTCGTCGAAATAAAATACAGCAGTGTTGGTAAAGCGCCCAAGGTGCGAAAGATCGAGCCGTATACCATCGTTCTGTTCCAGTCCAGTTTGTATATCATTGCGGCGGCTTGCGAAATTGACGATCCGGAAACCCGTGTGCGAACCTACAAGCTGGAGCGATTCCAAAAAGCAAAACTCCTGGACGAATGGTTCAAATTCCCCAAGGACCTGGATCTGGACCAGTTCGTGGGAAATAGCCTGGGAATTTTCATTGGCAACAAACCGCGAAACTATAAAATCAAGATATCACCCCATGCGGCGCAGTGGGTGATCGAAGATCCCTGGCACCCGGAGCAGAAGGTCAAGGAACTGAAAGATGGTAGTATCGAACTGTCTGTAAAAGCGGTCCACGAAATGGAGATTATCCCGCGTGTTTTAAACCTCGGCGCCCATGCCGAAATCCTTTCTCCAATTTCAGCTCGAAATTTGATGGTAGAAATCGTGAAACAAATGGCGGAAAAATATGTCAGCTGATTCCCCAAAACCCGGAATGCAATCGGCCCGCCTGTCTGGCATGTTGGCCAAACTCAATACGTATTCATTACTCGGCATTCGCGCCATGCCGGTCGAAGTCGAGGTGGATGTTTCTCCCAGATCCCTGCCCAAGACGATCTTGGTCGGCTTGCCCGAAGCAGCCGTGCGGGAGAGTACCCATCGAGTCGAACGGGCGTTGGTCAACTCCGGGTACGAACGACCGACCGACCGGGTGGTGATCAATCTCGCTCCGGCAGAGTTGCCCAAGCAGGCCGCCTCGTTTGACCTGCCGATCTCGCTGGGAATCCTGATCGGGAGTGGTCAAATTCAGTCCGAAAAGTTGGCCGATTATGCGGTAGTTGGCGAATTGGCACTGCAAGGTAATACCCGTCCGTCCAAGGGAGTCCTGTCGATGGCCATCGCGGCCAAGCAACAGAATCTGCGCGGGATTGTGGTGCCCAGTGAAAACGCACACGAGGCGGCGGTCGTATCGGGGATTGATGTGATTGCCGTTGATTCGTTGACTCAGGCCATTGCATTTTTCACGGACCAGCTCGAGATTGCCCCGACGCCCTCACAATTGACCGAGTTATTTGAGGAATTTTCGGACTACGCCTCTGATTTCGCCGACGTCCGCGGGCAGGAAATGGCCAAACGCGCCATCGCGATTGCGGCGGCCGGAGCCCACAACATTCTGATGTTGGGACCGCCCGGCAGTGGAAAAACGATGTTGGCCAAACGAATCCCCACGGTGCTGCCGCAACTGACGCCAGGTGAATCGATTGAGACCACTCGCATCTACAGTGCGGTTGGACGACTGCCGGCGGGGCAGCCCTTGTTGGCAAAACGACCGTTTCGTTCGCCCCACCAGACGATCAGCGAAGCGGGTCTGGTCGGTGGAGGAAGCACACCGGTACCGGGTGAAATCAGTCTTGCGCACCATGGCGTACTGTTCCTGGATGAATTGCCGGAATTTAACCGACGAACCTTGGAGCTACTTCGTCAACCGCTCGAGGACCGCGTCGTGACGATATCACGCGTGTTGACTTCAACCACGTTTCCGGCGGATTTCATGCTGGTGGCCGCCCTCAACCCGTGTCCCTGCGGCTATCGCTCCGACCCCCGTAGAAA
>JABACA010000142.1 GCA_014237975.1 Mariniblastus sp.
TGACCGGAACCGTGCTGGGAATGATCGAGGCGTTTACGACGATCGCTGTGCTGGATGGCATTGCCCGTCCCCAGGAACTGGCCGGCGGCATTGGGCAGGCATTACTGACCACGCTGTTGGGGTTGTTGGTCGCGATACCAACCATGGTTGCTTTCAGTTATTTCAGAAACAGAATTGATTCGATCGTTGCAGAGGCCGGAAAACGGGTGGAACGCGTTATGATGCCATTGGGGCGAAAGAGGACGCTTACATAAGGGGCTTGCCCGCCATTGGAATGTCAACACCTGATGTCATGTTGCCTGGTATTAAACGACTGCATGGGAGAGCTCGATAGGGTCGGGTCATGAAACTTAGCAAGACAAAGCGATATCACTCACTTGGGTTCATGATGACACCCATGATCGATATTGTCTTCCTGTTGATTATTTTTTTCCTCACGGTTTCACAGTTTACTCGGGTGGTTGAACATCCCATATCACTGGCGCAGGTTGCGGGGGGTGCCGTCGAATCGATCCCGACCACGGTCACTATCAACCTGGACCACGATGGAAAAATCATCTTCTCCGGTGAACAATATACTCTGCAGCGGACATTCCAATCTTTGCAAGATCTGCTCGCCAGCAGTGGTAATGATCCGTCACAGGTCAAAATTGAAATGCGCTGTGATCGACGTTGCCCTACTGAAAGAGTCAATCAGGTCGTGCAGCGACTGGCAGACTTGGGGTTTCGCCAGGTTTACGTTTCCGTGGCAGGGAGTTAATTGCAAGATTCTATTATGAAATTGAGCAACCGGCGTTTTATTGGTGATGTAAATAAAATCGAGCTGTCGATGACGGCCATGATTGATGTCGTGTTCCTGTTGTTGATTTTCTTTTTGGTAACCACGACATTTGTGCCGCCGGAACGACATGTTGCTGCCGGGATTCAGGTGGACCCGTCATCCGGTAATCAGTCTCAATCCGACCTGCAACCTGCCGTGATTGAAATCATTGGCTCGGGTGATCAAACGCTTTTTCAATTGGGCGCCATTCGTACCGCCAACCTCCATGAATTGAAGACTCCCCTCGAGCAGTTTCAAGACAAGTCCGAGGGTGCATTTGTACGGGTCGGTGCCGGGGTGCCCTTTGAAAAGGTGGCCCAGACAATCGGGCTATGCAAGTCGGTCGGTTTTATTTCAGTCGCCTACATTCCAGGAGACTGAAATGCCAAGAAATTTTTACTGGCCTCAAGTTGCCTTGGTTTTCTGTTTGGCCGCGTATCTGGTTGGGCTCCAGTCGGGCAGGTTGGCTGCCCAGTCCGACCCAGCGGTTTTGCCAGTCGATTCGCAACTGGAACAATTCCTGCAATCGCGAGGGTTGGATCGACTCCTGTTGCGGGAGGTCGAAATGCAGTTGGCTAGAGAATTCAATCCGACTCAACAAGTCGCGCTGGGTCAACGCCTGGCCCGGTTGTACCAGGCGGCTTTATTGTCAAACGACTGGAATGATCATGACCCGCGATTACTTCAGCGCGTTGAACAATGGGTAAAGGCAAATCCCGCCATGCCAAACGATGGGCTCGCCTTGGCGATTCAACATGCCAGGTATCTGGCTGCCGAAAAAAAATTCCGTGAATGGTGGTACCTGGGTCGGGACCCAGTACAACACGACGCGGTGGTCGACGATTTGATGTCCTGTTACGGTGATATCGCCAGGTTGTCTGCCAAGCTGGAAGACGACTTTCGCCGGGCGCAAATTCTCCCCGAATCGACGCAAGTAGAAATGGCTGGAAAAAATCGCATTCTGGTAACTGCGGAGAATCGAATTTCACATTGTCAGTACCTGCTCGGGTGGAACACCTATTTCCTGGGAATTATGGAAAGCAAAAATTCTTCTGTCTGGTTACTGAAATCGGAAAACAGTTTTCGTCGAATTTTGCAGCTCCCGCTGGATGGTCCGTTACCCGATGTCACAAAACAAAAGGTCGATTTGCAATCAACCTGGCAGCTTCGATCGCTACTTGGGCTCGCCATGGGGTTGCGTGCCAGAGGCAGCAACGACGCGAGTAGTCTCTATTTTAAATTCCTGTCCAACGTGTCGAGTGAAACACCAACCGGGAAATTGCTTCATGTCTGGAACTTGGAGTCGATGGTTCTGTCTCGGCAATGGGACAGTGCGATGGAGTTTGTCGATGAGGTCGCCAGCCATAAACTTGACCTCAGGCAACAGCAGTTGTTCTGGAACAGTGTCTTGAAAGCGAGCCGGGCCGTCCGTCGATCGGCACCAGGAATTGCAGATTCGATGATGTACCGGGGCATGTTGGGGCTCGTCCGCAACCAAGAATCCGTGCTGCTGCAGCAATGGATGGATGAGCAGCCAGGCGAGCTTGCTGTCAACGAATTTTTGCGACTGTGGATCGAGGGATATTTGGCTTTGGCGAAAGCGGAAGCAACGGGCGGTTCTCTTGCGTTGGCAGACAAGACGTTGTTACAGGCGCTCGAATCGGCGGATGATTCAGTGTTGGACGAAGACTTGGCCCGTTGTCGATACTTGACCGCGTTGATTGATTTTAGAGCCGGGCAACTCGCTGAAGCTGCGATTGCGTTTTCCAGCGTTGCGGAAACATTACAGGAGACCGCACCGGAAATGGCTGCCGAGTCAGCTTGGATGAACGTCCGGGCCTTGACGGCGTTGGGAATGCTCGATAACCGTAAAACGGGCGAGGCGATGGCCGCGATGGATCGCTTGGTTTCGATGTTTCCTGAGGGCCCGTATGCACGGGCGATACCTTTTTTGAAACTGCGCCTCACTTGTAACTGGCTGCCGCCTCAACAAGCGATTGAAAAGCTTGAGACGATTCAGGAGAGTCATCCGAACTTCCAGGAAGCCAGGTTGGAACGCGTCAGGAATCATTACCGTCATTGGAAAGAACGGTTTCAAGCTGACGATCGTACAGCCAGGGATGCGTTATCAAAATTGCAGTTGGTCGACCAGCAATTCCGTGACGATCCGCAAATTGATTCAAATCAAAAATTGAGATCCGTTTTATGGGTGATCGATGCGATGTTGGAAATGGAACTGCTAGATGCAACGTCCCAAGGGCTGTTGGAGCTGGCAACCGACCTGGCAGCGACGCCGGGTGTCAATTCCGAACGGGTCAACCAGTTAGCCTATTACAGGATGATGTTTGCCCGGCAAAACCGCGACCGGCAAACCGCAATAGAATTAGCCAGGGAGCTGGTGAATCAGTCTCGTGGGACAGCCTTTGAGCGGTCAGCACTTATCTACCTTGCTGAAAATTATGGAACTGCCTCCGAGTTGGATCGTGATCAGTTGTCGAGCGCCATGACGGATTTTACTCGGCTGTCAGAGTTGTTAGGTGATGACGCCCGTTCATTGGTCAAATCAAAAAATAGTCGTATTACCCTGTTTCGTTTAAGCGAATTCTGTTTACAAGCCGGTCAGTTGGAACGGGCTGACCAGTACCTGGATCGACTGATCGACGTGTTTCCCAACCAAAAAGACTATCTGGCAGCTTCGGCCCGAATCAAAACCCGCCGAGGCGAATTGAAAGATGCTCTGCCTCGCTGGAGACTCCTTGCCAATGGTGTCGAACCCGGATCGGATCTTTGGTACGAGGCCAAGTACCAGCTGGCGCGATGTTTATGGTCAACCGGCGATGCCAATGCTAAGCAGGTCTTCAGGCAAACGATTCAATTAAGTCCCTCGATCCCCGACGCCTGGTCAAAAGAATACAAATTACTTGCCCATCAAATGGAACTGGATGAATAGCTGTGGCAAGAGAACAAGACAAGAAAACACCTGACCCGGCCAAGTTGGAACAGCTTCGAAACGATCCAAAGCTGCGGATGTTTCTGCGCCAGGCAGGAGCCATCATTGCGATGGAACGGGGGTTTAGTAAACAGAGTCGGGAAAAATTGCAGTCGTTGGCAATACGACTCGAATTGTCCGACGACCAGTTTCATCACGCGCTCGAGGAGTTGCAAAGCACAGGTCAGCTTCCCACGGCACTCAATCACTGGGAGCGGTCGTTTGTGGTTTTCCTGGAACGGGAGTTTGAAGGCTTTCGTGGTAAAGTCCTGTCGATGTCCGTGGAACATCGGGTGATTGACCTGGCTGCTCGCAAGTATCAGATTTCAGAGGTGAGAGCCTGTCAACTGATCCAGAGAACAGCCACGGAACTAGGTATCGGCCGAATGGCTGAGGGTGATGCCGAGCAGTTTGGCCAACGCTTGATTGTTGACACCCTGGGCACGCAATGTTCACTGGAAAGGGGGCAACTAACGGAACTTCAGCGTATTGGTAGCCGCTGGGGTTTGAGTCACGACGTGGTTGCCCGGCTCGTCAATCAGACGATTGCCGATAATTCAAAGATTCCAAGCGGACAGCAAAGCCGGCAATGGCTGTTGTTGATTCCGGCTGTTTGTATTTTGGTTGCCCTGTTATGGGTACTGGCTTGGCAGAATGGTTGGCTGCAAAGTCCAAGGGAATTGCAGGCCGGTCCGAACGGGCAACCCGCTGTAAACAGAACGCTCAATAAGGTTGGCTGGTGGAACGAAGAACTGGATCAGGCCGCCAAAGCAATAGACAGTCGGCAATTTAGTTCAATCGAAAATTCCCTTCAGTCAGCTGACCCGGAGCTTCGTCGTTCCGGTCTCAGACAATTGATTGAATTTGCTCAGGCAGACCGGGCAGGTCAGCGGGTGTGGTTGAATCATCTGATTTCGCTACTCTACTTTTATGATCCGGACCCAACGGTTACCGATACCGTGTTAGAGTCATTGAGCAACGCGTTGCAACCCGTTACCGCCACCGGCTCGACGGCGGACCAGCGGCGACAAATCGATTCCGGTTTTTGGGCGGTCCAGATGCTAGTGGCCCTGATGGGGGTTGATACGACCGGCGAAACGACACGGTTTTCGGAGCGGATGGAAACCATACGGGAAATAGCATTCGGTGCTTTGGGACCTTTTCCCGTCGACCCGACCCCGCATGAGTTTTTTGTCACTGCCTATCGTCGAATGGCAATTGACCTATGGAACCAGGTAACAGTATTGACTTCATCCTCGGTCGATCCAAGCGCATCACTGATCGCGGTGCTGAAGAACGAGACGGCAGAGTTGTTGACTGCAGAAACCCTCTACCAATTGGAAATGGCTGCGGTGTTGGCCGTATTGGACAGGGATGATGGGCAATGGGAAATGATCAGGGACTCCATCTCCAGCCTGATCCGGGGATCCGATCAGGCCCAGTCCATCGCGTGGATCGACCGATTAACGAAGGTGCAAGACCGTGGGCTTGCCAATTTCCTGGCAGCTGAGTTGGTCGTGCATTGTGGAGTCCAGCCGGAAACAGCGGACCGGTTGTTAGTCATGAAATCCCTGGAAAATTACCGAACCGAAATCCAGCAGAAGCCGTTTTCCGCGGTGGTTAATAAAAACAATGAATGTGAAACGGTAGCCAACCGAATCCGGGAATTGGCCAGTTCAACTCCCGAGGTTACTCCCCAGTTGATCGCTGAAACAGTTTATGCGGTAAATCTCTCATTGGCATTTCTCGCCGAACTGGATCGGCAACCAGGTTTTACGGTCCTGGACGAACTGTTACTGGAGGGTGTGCCAAACCTGAGCGAGCTTCCTGCCAACGCGGCGGGTTCAACTTCTGGAAAGAGAGTAGAAGTCATTCCCAGCCGCGCGGACCAGCGCATGATGGACAAGGCAATTGAGCGGTTGATTACCTCCCGTGGTAACCGAATCGCAGCCCGCACATCGGCGTTGGAGTCGCTGGTTGACCTGGCTGATAAATTTGAGGACCTGGCCTACGCTGACGCGTTGCTCCTGGCAAATTACTTTTTAAAAGAAAAAGAGTTGCAGGAATGGTTAGTAGTCGAGCGGGTGCTGCCGCAATTTTCCGAATGGCCCAACTTGCATTTGGCCTTTGCAGAATTGATTGGAAAGTCAGGTATACAGTTCGACCGTGTGGTGATCCTCCATCGATTAATGACCGGTGGTCAAGATTCCATAACGGCCGGAGCCAACTGGTGGGTGACGGTCAGTAATTCGTTTGTCCAATCTGCATTGAGCATTCTTCAAAGTCGTGATTACCTGGGGATCGACCAGGCAGGCCTTGATTGGCAGAGGCTGCAGGTCTGCCAGAAGTTGGCGATGGCGAACCGATCCGAAATACTGGGCCAGATGTTGGTTCCGCAGGCTTGGAGCGAGGGTAGTTACCAGCAGGCTTTGTCGCGTTTAATCGAACAGCGCGTGAGCCTGGAAAGACGCCCGTGGTTTGACAATGCGTTGACCATGGCATCGCAGGCACCCCAGCTGGTGCAGCGGGTTGTTTTTAATCAGCTGTTAATTGAGTTGATTGCCATGGATCTGGATGGGTCAGGCGATTCCTACACTGCCCAAAGAGATCTGGTTTTGGGTGAATACGGTCAGAGCATGAAAAAGGACTTGAATTTGGGCCGCCGCCTGTTTCTCACTGAATACACGCTGTTGCAATTGGTGTCGATTGTCAGGCAGCAGGAAACCGATGAATTGTTGGAGAGGTAACTTGCTAAAGCCCATCACCCGAATGATTGTTCTATCGATGGCCTTGCAGGCGTCATTGGCCGAGGGCGATATATTGCTTTGGGATGACGCCGGATCGATGACCAGGTTTAGGTTTTTTGGGCTGGTTGAGAGCCAGGATGCGGACAGCATTCGATTTCGATTGCATCCCGAACTGGGGGGTGAATCGAGAGTGTTTCCGCGCGACGAAGTGGTTGCGTTAGTGACCAATATTGATTTGTCGAGATTGGCGAATCTGAACCCGGGAAACCTGGAAGCGTACCGTGACTATGCCGAAGAATTGGCCAGCCAGTCAAAGGATATGCAGGCCGGAGACCTGGCGATCCGATTATTCCTGATTGTTGCCTACGGGTCGAACCAGGCGGGGACGCAGCAGAAATCCTCCGCGCTGCGAAATAGCGCCATCCGCAATCTCCAGGCACTCTCCCGGAACGAGCCTGAACGGCGGGCGTTTGCCAAATTGGCTTTCCTGTACCAGGTTGCTGACCATCGACTGGCAGAGCAAGAACCCGATCTCAGCGATGCCATGAAATCGAGGCTGTTGTTTTTGCTGAAAGCGGTGCGATCGCGCAACATGGATTTGGCTCGTCAATTGAAAGACCGGCCCCCAATTGCCCAAGTCTGGCAACGATGGTCGACGACCTGTCGTTGGGATGAGCTGGGCAGAATCATCGAACAGGGCGGTCCGTCATCGATTCAACTTGAACGATTATTAAAGATGGAAGTCGATCTCTTGACCGGACAGGATCTGCATTCGCCTGGCAAGAGAGCGGATTCCTGGGCCGTTCAGGCGGTTGACCATGATCACCGCGCCGAGTTGATCCCCAAATTTCTGAATGTAACCGAGTACGATCCGCGGCAGAATGTTTTTGTTGATGGTCGTTGGATGCGATCCCAAATTAAGCGGGACTAATATGTCTTTTGATCCAATCCGCTGTGCTGAAACGTTGAATAGCTTCCAGGGGGAATCAGACTGGTTACGGATTGTGACCGTCGACATGCACACCGGGGGTGAACCACTACGGATCGTTGCATCGGGATTCCCTCAAATTCCTGGCCGTCATGCGATCGAGCGGCGGCAATATTGCATCAGTCGGTTGGACCATTTTAGAAAGCTGCTAATGTGGGAACCGCGTGGCCATGCGGATATGTATGGATGTATCGTGACGCCGCCCAATGATACATATGATGATGTTCAGGCCGATTTTGGCGTGCTGTTTATGCACAATGAAGGGTACAGTTCGATGTGTGGCCACGGGATCATTGCCGTGACCAAGTTAGCTGTTGAAACGGGCTTGGTGCCGGCCGAGGAACCGGAAACAACCGTGCGGATCGACTCACCGGCCGGCAGGATAACATCCGTGGCGACGGTGCATCAGGGTTGCGTCGTCTCGGTGTCGTTCGAGAATGTTGCGGCCTTTGTTGAGCAGTCCAATCAATGTGTTCATGTCGAGTCCATCGGAGAAATACAATTCGATCTGGCCTATGGAGGCGCCTATTACGCGTACGTTGACATTGCCCAGCTCGACTTGGATTTGGTGGCCCGCGATACGCCACAGCTCATTCTGGCTGGGCGTAAAATCAAAAAGGCCGTTCAGCAGCAATTCGATATTAAGCACCCCGTTCAGAACGAGTTGTCGTTTTTGTACGGTACCATTTTTTATGGACCTGCCCATGACCCGGAAAACCATAGTCGCAACGTGTGCGTATTTGCCGACGGTGAAGTCGACCGCAGTCCAACGGGGACGGGCGTGAGCGGGAGGGCAGCCATACATTATCGGCGCGGTGAGCTGGCGCTGGGTGAAACGATAACGATAGAGAGTATTCTGGGAACGACGTTTGATGTTTGTCCGATCGCAGAAACAACTTTAGGCCATCAGGCGGCGGTAATTCCCCGAGTGACCGGGAGTGCCCATTTCACTGGCCGAAACGAACACTGGGTAGATCCCCGTGATCCACAGCGGCGCGGGTTTCTGGTTCGTTGATGCACGTCAACCTCGTTGCGGCCCGTTTTCCAAGATCATTCTCCGTTTGCATGAGTCCAATAAAAAAGGTTGCCCTTCCAACCAAAGGGCAACCGAAGTGGAGAGTCGATTGATGGTATTGGGTTACGCGCCGTCTACCATTACGACTCGGAGCTATTGACCCAGCGGTGTGACGAACACGTTACGTTGCATCAATCGAACATCCGTGTTGCGGTAAATGACATTGGAGAGTTTGGTCGATTCGATTCCGGCAAGGTCTTTGCCGCGAAAATGTAGCTGGTACCAAAAACGATCTGCATCTCGCAGCATCTCGAACTGTTGGCTGATAATTCGATGAAGGGTGGGCCCGACGCTCGCACCGGGAACGTGATCTTCGGCCAGCATTCCAACCCAGGGGTCGATCGAATCGACATCGTCATAGGCTTGTAACAGCGCGATTTGCGTTTCAGTGTCGTTGGTAATCTGCTCGACCGACCGGACCGGTGGCAACCTGAAAAAAGCACGAACCGTGTTGTAGTTGGGCAGGCCATGATCTCGTCCCCGTTGAATATTGAGCGAAGCGAGATCAAATCCCCCAGATCCCGGAGGGCCAAACAAGAAATTTCGGACATCGTCGATCAATAACGTATCGACCTCTTGGGAAGGTTGCATGGTGAGGCCCTTCAGGTAGGGGGCAATCCCGTGCATTTTGACTTCATGTGGATTAAAAAAAGCATCTCGCAGTGTCAGGTGACCGTCGGCAATCACACTGAGGTCATTGTTGATCCTCATGATTTCAGGATTCAACATGCTGTGTCCAAATCGATAAGCGGCCGTCGCGAAAATATTGGAAATATTTGGATTGACGTTGGGGCGATAGTCTCGATATGGCCTCAGCGCTTCGGGCCCGAGTAAAGCAGGTAGAAACTCGTTGTAGGTGATCGACTGGATAATGGCGATTACCCGTTGACGTGCCCGCAGGTAAACTTGTTGATCGGTGAATCGAGGATTCAACCGGCTGATTTTTTGGGCGATTCGATTATGCTCGCGCACGAAAAGGGTGTGCATGCATATCAGGCATGACTGTTCATTGGCTCGGATGTCACCGGCCATGAAAAACCCGTATTCATCCATGGGTAACAAGTTGCCGGCGCTGGTGCGCATCAGGCCGCCCTGGAACGTTCTCAGGCTATCTGCCGTTTCGATGTCGGAACCATAGATGTTGGAGCCATCAATCCAGGAACTAATCGAGTTGACCTGTTCTCGTGGTCGACCAGAAAATCCTCGCCGGTATTCGGAGCGAGAAAACGGTATTTCCATGACACCTGTTTGGAATGGGTCAAAAAAAACGTCTCCTGTGGGAACTCCAATTGGCAAGGACTCGGTGGGGATCGCGGATTCGGTCAAGACGATATCGTGATCAATAAACTGCCCCCATTGCCAGACCATTGAACTGAGCATTCGGGAGTTTGGTATGGAGCCAACTTGATTACAAACGAGGTTGCTGATTTCACGTGGGTTGGGACGATCTTGACCGGAAACTCCATGATGATCGACGTAGGCGGATGGCACCCGTCGACGAAGATTCACACCTGTGGCACCAAAATTATTGATGATGGGATTGTTGTTCATGCCGTCAATTGAACGAAACAGCACGATCTCAATAGGGTGACGTTTTTCGCCTCGGGTCGGCCGGTGCGCGTGAAATTCAAAACGGGGACCAAAAAAATCTTTCGTTTTCCTTTCACGTTCTTCCCGGTCCTGGGCGGGAGATTCACTGGCTGGCAGGATGTACAAGAGACCCAATATGAAAATCAACACGGTATTGGTGGTAGTAAGTCGGCGCATATTCTCCTCCCTCGATAGATGATGGAAAAACAAGTGGCGGCGAGTCGTCGACCTTGTGAACACGGCGGGTGTGTCCGGTTGGTCAAACGCGACTATCTGTTTAAAACGTCAACGTTCAATAACATCTACACAAAAAACACGATTTCTTGCTGCCTGAAAATACAGCTGCGTTTTTGGTCGTTATAATATCGATCAGACGATTGGTTAGCGTTGCCGAGTTCTAACGACTGTGTCTTTTTTGGACCCGCCAAGACTCTCCAATTGACCCATCATGAATCCAAGGTGAATGACTTGTCTGACGAATCCATGAGCGATGCGCGGGATCAGCTGGCCACTGATTTTTCTGCTTACCGCCAGCGTTTATGGCAAACGGTCAGAATTCGCATGGATCCACGGTTATGCGGTCGAGTTGACCCCGACGATATATTGCAGGAAGCCTACATGGATGCGGAAAAGAGGTTGCCACATTACGTGCAACAAGACTCCTATTCTGCGTTTGTCTGGTTGAGGTTGATCGTTGGGCAGACACTCATTAACGTTCACCGTCGGCATTTTTCTGCCCAAAAAAGAAACGCAGCCCGCGAGATTAATTCGAGCTCTGGCGCAGGCAAGAGTACCTATCAATGTACGGCTACGACGGAGTCCATTGTGGTTCAGCTGACCAGTGGCATTACGTCACCCAGTCAACGAGCAATTCGAAAAGAAGACGCGTTGGAGCTGACAAAGGCCCTGGACGCGATGCGAACGATTGATCGAGAAGTCTTGATCTTGCGGCATTTCGAGGATTTGTCCAACAAAGAGGTTGCCGAGCTGTTAGGCATTGAACCCAAGGCAGCCAGCGTGCGATATGTTCGCGCCATCGAGCGACTCAAAAAATTTATGGAACTACCGTGATCGGCCCTGGCTTTCTGGTTTCCTGTTGAAATCGATATGAATGAAGAAAATTCAAAAACTGACAACGTGCCGCAATTGGAACGGCTTGCTGCGCAGTTCATTCAGGAACAACGTTCGGGTCGATACGTCACCATTGATTCTTACGCTGAACGTTACCCCAAAATCGCCCACGAAATAAAAGAGCTGTTCCCGACCATACTGAACATGGAGAAGTTGCGTATCAGC
>JABACA010000143.1 GCA_014237975.1 Mariniblastus sp.
CACGTCGTAATGGACCGTCGTTGTGTTGTTGGAACGGGGGTCCCGTTGTCGGACCGAGTAACCCTGACTATCTGCGAACCAGGTGGCTGGAAAGCCCCGCGCCCGAAAATCGTTGCGTTCGTAGACCGATCGCAAACGCGACTCGGTTGTTCCGTCGGTCCAGGACGCAGGCATCTGCCGTGCCAGCAGGCCGGTTGTTGTGAGGGAAGCGAGGACAACGACAAAAGGCATCACAAAAAGGATCAGTCTCATTTCCGGCAAGCCATTGCTGGGGTTTTCATGTTGAGTTGTTTGCATGGCGATCAATGATGTTCTCGTTCGGTTAAAGCTGGTTAGGTAAATTCTCGGGTGTATTAGCAGGGCTTGTTGAATGACAGAAATTTTCCCTCTTCTAGACGATCTGTACTGAGATGGCCGAGTCGAGTTTCTCTTCATCGTAGCCGCCTTGCGTAGGCGATGCAGAGCGGGATCAACAGGCCGGCCGCCAGGCCGATTCCCAAAAAGATGATGAACGCCGACGAATTCATTCCTGTCTTGGCCAGCTGGCTGGGGGGAAAGAATCCGAGCACAATGGCAAACAGGCCGCCCAGTCCTCCAATCCCGCAAACCAGGTAGAGCCCCGGCTGGCCGCCCGGCACACGGAAGCTGCCCTTGCGTTCCGGGTGATTCCTGCGCAAGCGAAGCGCCGCGGCAAACATCATCAAGTACATGCAGAGATACATCTGGATGGTCAGCACACTGATCATGAAATAGGCGGACGCGACGGTTGGTTGGAGCGTAAAGGCAACGCAGAGCAGCGTGACGATGCCTCCTTGCAGCAGCAGAATTCGCGTCGGCACATTGTTTTGATTCACCTTGCAGAGGGCCGCCGGCAGCGCGCCATCTTCGGCCGAGGCGAGCATCCCTTTGCTCGGACCCACGACCCACGCATTGACGCTGCCGAATACGCCGAGTGCCATGCCGAGTGCAGCCAGCCGGGCCCAACCTTCCAGATCGTAGCGGGCCAGCATGGCCCGCAGCGCTTCGGTCACCCCGCTTTGCAGTTGATACTCTCCGGGCCCCAACGCGGTCGAGATCGATAACGCCCCCAAGACGAACACGATCAGGCTCACCACGGCGGAGATGAGAATGCCGAGCGGATAATTGCGCTGGGGGGAGCGGACCTCCCTGGCGTGGGCCGCCGTCATTTCCATGCCGGCAAAGGCGAGCCAGACACTGACGGCAAACGTGATGTTGGAGAATTGACTCATATCCGGAATCAACCGATCACCATTTTCCAGCAAACTGGACGGCGCGCCACTGGCCAGCCCGATCCCGGCCAGGGTAATGAGCAACAGACCGGGAAACACGATGCCGGCAAAGGCGCCCAGGATGCTGATCCGGGCCGACCCGGACAGGCCTCGGAAATTCAGAAAAACGGAGACCCAGTAAACGACCAGGACCACGGCCACGATGAAGTACTTGTTTTCGGCCAATTCGGTTGAATCATCCGGCGCCACGGCAAAGGCGAGCGAAGCGGCTCCAAAGGTCAGCACGACGGGGAACCAGCAGAGGTTCTGAAACCATTGCAGGAAGACAGCCACAAACCCCCACCGCACACCGAACGCCTCTTTGACCCAGACGTAGACACCACCCCGTTCGGGCCAGGCCGTGGCCAATTCGGCCGCCACCAGAGAGACCGGGAAAAAAAAGATCAAGGCAGCCAGCAGATAGAAGAAGATCGAACCGATTCCGTAGCTCGCCATCTGGGGAAGATCGCGTAGGCTCGCAATCGCCACGATATTGATCATCGCGAGGCCGAACAGCCCGAGCACCCGTTGCGGGGCAGCCTTATCGACCGACATGGAGACACTCCCGCCGGTCGGCCCAATAGTTCAAGTACGAGGTCACCGGTCGCCCGTGGGGCAATGAGAGGTGCCCTGTTCCTGTCCGGGGGTCGGTTTTGCTGAGTGACTGTCTGGCGAACATGGGAATCGACCGCTCCGTTAGCGAAAACCACCAAAATGGACAGAGTGCTGACACTCACCTTCGAATGCGACGTGACAATACCAGTGCACCGCCTCAGCACCGGGAAGGGAAGAAGTGGACATGGGCTCAGTTCCTGTGAGAAATAAAAACGATCTTAACACGTGACTTCGCCACGGCAACAACGATAGCCCGTGTTAACCGGTCGAAAGTTCGTCGGGCCATTCCTCGTCGGTAGGTGATATTGGGGACGTCATTCGTCGTTTCGTGGCCGCCGCTGTCTCGACTGCGGGAGACGGTGACTTTCTTACTGAGCACCTCGCCAGCAGTCGATGGTCAGGATTCGGATTGGATCGAGAACGGTACGATCATCAGAGCGACCCGGAGGAAATAATGAATCTCGCCGACCGGTCGGAGCAGGCGGAGACGGTTGCCTGGCGGTCGAAGCAGCTGGCTGACTACGTCCGGCTCAAACCGTACAAACGGCAGTAATCCCTCGTCGGTGGAAAGCCGATTTTTGCTGCCTGGCTCTTGCAACCCACCACGACCGTCACGGCCCGGTTTTCGATTCTTTCAGGAAAGAGGCCTGGTTTGAATGAGATTTATTACGGCCAAACGGTGGACCGGTGGACCTTGAAAAGGACACCGCATCTACTAGGTTTGAATCTCCCTTGCCAAGGTGGAGGTTCAGTTCCTTGCTGCTGCACCATAACAACAAGGATCTCTGACCCGCCAGTTATGGCTGGCATGAAAACCCTGAACGCGCAAGCCGTCGAAACGGGTGAAGCCGATCAATGAAAACCAAAAGCGGAGACAATTTATGAAAACGAAACTTGCAATCGGCTTGGGAACTCTCCTGCTGGGTTTGAACTGCTGCAGTCTGGTCATTGGACAACGGTCGTCGAACCTCTGCCTGGAAGGCCGGGTTGAGCTTGGCGGTCAGCCTTTGAGCCAGGCCGAGATAACCCTGTGGTCTACCCAGGGCAACGAGGCACCTCGGCGCAGGGCCAGAACGACCTCGAATCGAGACGGGTTGTTTGTGCTTCGGACTTCATCCCGAACAAACACCGGGGTTTTTTATTTAACGGCGAGTGGCCGTGTCGATTCAGCTGGAAAAACGTCGGGCCGGCCTGCAGTGATGCTGCTCTCGATTCTTGGTTCAAGAGTTCCCAACCGGGTCGTCGTCAACGAACTTACCACGGTCGCATCTGCCTTTACCGCCGCCCGATTTATCGACGGAGATGCAATCTCTGGCAATTTACCCGGGCTGCGGATTGCTGCCGGCAACGCGCCGAACCTGGTGGATCCTGTGACGGGCAAATGGGGGCGAGCCGTTTTGGACCCGATCAACAGTACACAGAACACGACATTAGCGCGGCTCAATACACTGGCCTGCCTGATCACGGCCTACGGCACCGTGTCGGACGAAACATGGCGAAGTGATTTTTTCAAGGCAGCGACCGCAACGGCTGGCAAGGTACCTGCCAACACACTTCAAGCGATGGCAGGTATTGCCAAGACGCCTTGGGCAAATCCGAAAAAACTTTTCACCCTGTTTGACAAGGCTTATCCCCAACCGAAGGAGGGTCGTCGCGGCGCACCCCTGGCGCCTTACCTGGCCTACGCTCCATCTGATTGGGCCATGATTCTGAAATTCGCCGGCGGCGGAACGTACAGCGCCGGAAAACTGTGTCCGGATGCCAACGGCAATATCTGGAGCGGCCAAAACTGGATGCCCGGTTCGCAATCGGGTGTGATCAACAACATTGGTGGCGGGACGGTAAAGCTGGCCCCCAATGGCACTGCGCTTTCGCCACCCATCACCGGCTTCACAGGAATGGGCGTTGATGGCATGGGATGGGGTACCGGTGTGTCGCTGGACAAGGTCTGGGTGACAAGTTTTAACGGGGCGATTGGTGTGATGGACTTTAACGGCCGTCAGCTCGGCAAGGAATCCGATTTCCCGATGGCAGGCAAGACGGGCGGGCTGATGGGAGTGGGTGTGGCCCGCCAGGGTGATGTCTGGATCGCCGACGGCACCAAGAACCAACTGCTTCATTTCCCCGGCGGTCGTGTCAAAGATGGCAAGACGGTCAGCGTTGACGGGCTCAAGTCACCGTTTGGCATTGCGATCGATTCGCAAAATCACGTTTGGGTCAGCAACTCCCAGTCGGATACCGTCATTCGGTTTCCTGCCAACGACCCCACCCAAGCAAAATCCTTTCGGGTTGGCATTGGCGCTCGGGGCGTGGCGTTGGACTCCAAGGGAAACCTGTGGGTCGCCAGCAACACGTCGCTTGACTTTCCCCCGAATAAAGTGCCCGACGGTACCCCGATTATTAAGCAATTCGAAATGGGCCTTCAACATCTCAAGGACAAGCTGGTCGATGGAAGAACGACAGGCGTACTCAACATGATCCGTCCGGACGGCACCCAGCCGGCCCCCAAGGGTTTCGATGGGAACCAGGCGATTAACGTACCGTGGGGTGTCTCGATCGACGGTAACGACGATGTCTGGTTTGCCAACTTCTGGGGACGCGGGGTGGGTCTGATGGCGGGTGCCGAGCCGAACGGGCATGCCAATGGGACGAAAACGGGCGATCTCATTCACATGTTCCAGAGTGGTAGCCTGGAGATGATCACCGACGCGGTGGTCGACCCGGCCGGCAACGTGTGGGCCGCCAACAACTGGAATTTTATTGATGCATTGGCATCTGAAGATCCGGCGCGACCCACTTCGACGTGGGGCGGCGGTGACGGCATCGTGGTCATTTACGGAGTTGCCGCACCGACCAGGACCCCCGTCATGGGCCACGCCCGACCGGCAAATTGACAAACTGGGTAGTGCCGACCAGACTGAGCATGCCGGTGAACCAACGGACGCGGACAGCCAAAGACACACTTCATTACCTGGGGTCCACCTGTGGAACAAGAACAACCGATCGAAGAGACCTTGCAAACCTATTGCGATGGCCTGTACCAATCCGATCCGCACAAGATCCGGCAAGCGTTCCACCCAGGCGCCAAAATCACCGGCTACATGCAAGGTGAACTGGCCGAATTCACCCTGGACCAACTGGTGGAACTAATCGAGAAACAGGTACCCTCGGACCAGGACCAGGGATTGCCCAAATTGTTCGAAGTCATTTCCACCCACCAGGCTGGCCAGACGGCCATGGCCGTCGTGCGCGACCGTTTTATGGGCATGACCTTTCTGGACACACTCTCCATGCTCAAAGTCGATGACAACTGGGTCATCTACAACAAGTTGTTCCACGTAGAGGAATAACGACCGCAAAAAATGTGTCCTCGCCGTTTGTTTTTCGCGTGACTCTCAATAGGCGGGAGTGACCTTGGCACCGACCTGCTGTTTCTTTTTCCCTAGCTGGAACCTGTCATGCGTTTTGAGTATCTAATTCTGTCGGTCTTTGCCCTGCTATCTTTTTTTCCTGAAGAAATTCCGGCCCAGGAACCAAGTAGCAACGGTCAAGATTGGATGTCGATCCTCTCTGATGCATGGCTCAACAAAGGCGTCATGTCCGGAAATCCGGGAGTCGTCGCAGAAGCCGAAATCGCAAAATTCTTAGCCCTGGCTGGCCCCGGCATGTTGGTGCTCGATGAAGCGGCCTGGTTAATCGAAAAAATGTCGATTCCCTCCGGCGCATTCAACCAAGAGTGGCCGTTTTGGCTCGATGGCGAAAAACCGAATGACAATCATTTCAATGCAGTTCTTACTCTTATGCAAAACCTGACCGTATGGGATTCCTATACCGAGATGGGAAAACCGAACACCTAAGCTGACCATGCTGGCAAAACGGCAGCTCGACGAGGCCAGTTGGAAACACGTCTCTGGAAATAAAAACAACTGCCAGCAGTTGGGCAACCGAGAGCGGTGTGTTTTCCTGAGACATTCCCCCCCCAGTCACCGGCCGGGGATGGATTGAAATTTTGTTCGGAATATTTTGTCTCGGTTGGCCCCCGAGATAGGGGTAGTCACAATGAACCAGCAGGCTCACTGATTGGACAACCGGGTCGAGTTTTAAACGAGCATTGAGGAACAAGTACCGATTCGGTTAGTGCAATGCTTAGCGGTAGTTGCGACGGAAAAAAATTCCCGCTGAATGCTGTCGATGCTGCATTCATCCTTTTGCTGGAGCGCCGCCTTGCCGCCGAACCTGATCGGCACCGTCCAATGTGACTGCTATCCCCTGAAAAATTTTTCTTGAGTCGCTTTTCTGCGCGGCTAGAATGAAATCGATTTTGTGGGTGCACCCATTTTTCATGGGTCATGCCGCACCTCGAAATCCCTTCCAACATGCCTGGTCTCTGATCGTCGTCCTACCTCCCTTACTCCTTTTAGGAACGTGATCAAATGAGATGTTTATCCTTACCTGTCGTCCTCGTCGTATTCCTCGTTTTCGCATGTTGTTCTGCCCACCTGATCGCTCAACCGGATCGCTCCGGTTACGAACTGATCTGGCAGGACGATTTTTCAGGAACCTCTGTCGACAATGGACTGTGGACTGTCGCCGACACCAACATCCCCACCAACAACTCACTGCAGGATTATTTGCCCAGCCAGGTAACCGTCGAAAACGGCAACCTGGTCATCACGTCAGAAAATAGTCCGTCACGCGGTTTGCCGTATCGAAGTGGCCTGGTGAAAAGTACGGCCCTGCAAAAACATGGCCGCTGGGATGTTCGTGCAAAACTGCCGACGTCCAGAGGGATGTGGCCAGCCATCTGGCTGTTGGGCGATACGCCCAATTGGCCGAGCTTGGGTGAAATTGACATCATGGAAAACCGGGGCGATGAACCGAACATGACGAGCAGTGCCTTCCACTGGGGTACCAACCCGCCGTTTTCACACAGCTACATCGCCAATACACAAATGTCCATGCACAACGGTGCGTTGGTCGATTATCACAACAGTTTCCACGACTATTCCGTGGAATGGGATCCAACCCAGCTGCGATTCTATGTCGACGATGTTCATTACGGGACGATCCGCGACTCGGATGTGGGAGGATTCCTGACCAATCAAGTGGGCAACATGCGGTTGATCCTCAACACGGCGGTGGGCGGAGATTTTCTGGACAACCCGGATTCGACAACTGCCTGGCCACAACGGTTTGAAATCGACCATGTCTATGCGTATTCACGTTTGGAGAGTGACCCGACACTGACCTTTGAGAACGGCAGCTTCGAACAGCGCGGTGGTTCGCTGGCCGGGTGGACAACCTTTGGTAATGATATTCCCAACGTGGGCAGTGGCCAGGAACACGTTTCGGGCGGTGACGAGTCGCTAAAATTGTTTGGCCGTTTCAATGGGGAAACGAATTACTCGGGAGTGGAACAGGGGGTTTCCGTGATCGAAGGGGATGAGCTATGGGCATCGGCCGAAGCGTTCGTCTCGTCGCTCGATTCCCTGGCCGGAACTGACAATGAGGTGTTCCTGAAAGTTGACTACTACCGTGAAGCGTATGGACTGTTTGATTCCGAAGATTACATCAGCTCCGATTTCATTGTCCTGGCCGACAGCGCGACCAGCGAAGATGAATGGGCTGAAATGTCGCTCAACTCGACGGCGCCTCTCGGTGCGGTCGAGGCTCGGCTGGCACTCGTATTCGCCCAGCAAAACGATGCAACCGGGGCCGTTTTTATTGACAATGTACAATTCAGAAACTTGACGGCCATCCCGGAACCCTCGACGATCGGTATGCTGGGACTCGTCACTTGGGGTTTACTGTGGCGGCGAAAGCGTTGACCTGGAAAAGGAAAAACGGGAATGTGATCGCCAGTGATTGATGGAACCGTTGGCGATCAAGTTCCACGTCTTGCTAACTCCCTGCTTGCCGTGCCGCCCCTATTTGAATTGGGCATCCAGACGGACTCAACCCTTCATTCAGGTTGTGGAAGTTGGTCGTAAATGCTGACTCAGCATATCGGCCAAATCCGACCGGATGACTGGCTTGGTTAATGCGCCGTCCATCCCGACAGCCTTGTAATCGGTAATATCTTGCTCGGTACAATTGGCCGACCAGGCGACGATCGGGGGACAGCTGCTGCCGGCAGCTTGGCGAATCCGTTGAGCCGCTTCGAGCCCGTCGATATCGGGCATCTGGACATCCATCAAAATCAGATCGTAACGGTTATCATTGGCCGCTTCGATTGCTTCTACGCCGCCTGCTACCTGGTCAACTTCCATGCCTAGTTTTCTCAACATCAGGGCAGCCACCGTGCGGTTAACTCGATTGTCGTCAACGACCAGCAACTTCCCGCAGTAGGCTCCGCTGGAGTCCGACAATGGTTTAGCTTGGACAACTTCCCTGACCGCGGCACGCGCCAATTCAAGTTCAAACCAGAACTCGCAACCGGTTCCCGATGATTTTGGCCGCATGCCCAGGCTGCCTCCCATACTTTCGATCATTTCTTTTGTGATACACAATCCGAGCCCAGTCGACGCTACCTTACTCATCCCCGGTGCGTCTTTTGTCCAGAACTCCTCGAACAGGTGCGGCCGATCGGCTTCCGAAACACCCGGTCCCTCATCTTCAACTTGAAAGGAAACGACTACCTTCTCTTCGGTTTCTTGTTGAACCAAAACCACAACTCTAATGTGACCACTGTCCGAGTACTTGATAGCATTGCTTAACAGGTTGATCAACGACTTTTGAATCTTGAGAACATCTCCGTCGAATAATTCCTGTAATCGAGAGTCCAGGTTAACACCGACCGAGAGATTTTTTGCCTTGGCCAGTGGCTCCAGCAACGCCACCGTTTCGGAGACTAACTTACAAGGCTCAAACGTGCAGATGAACTGATGGTCCGTACTCTCTTTCAATCGCGAGAAATCCAGCACCTGGTTGACGACGTGCATCAGGTGGTTGGAAGACGCTTTCAAGTCCCCCAGCAGTTCACTCGCATCGTCACACAATGGGAGGTCTTCCATGAGATCGATCAACCCCGTAATGCCCGTCAGCGGAGTCCTCAGCTCATGAGTAACATGGGAAACAAACGTCGATTTTGCAGTGCTGGCATGCTGCGCCTCGTCGCGCGCCTTGGTTAATTGCTCGGCCAGTTTCTGCAGGTCACTGAGCATAATTGACTGTGTATGCAGGTGTAAGTTGAGGTCTAACTGCGCGTCCTGAATGGAAAAGTCCGACATCTCTGGTTGATATTTTTCAACATGTTCATTCAACCAAGTCAGCCAGGGTGACGCCGCGATCAGGGCAATGGATTGGTCGTCATAATACCCAGGCACAACCTGCCCGCGCAAGCCAAGCTTCCCGGTAATGTCTGAAAAGAGGAGCAAGTGAGAGCGATAGTCGAGCAGGCTAAACTGCTCGTCGACAATATCCACACGGGGACGACTCAATTGAAAAACGTCATGGAAACTCTTGCCAACATGATCGCTGCCAAGTTTACGGCTCAATTGCTTACTCAGATAGACAATCTGTCCATCGTTATTCACGCCGATGACAAACGGATAAAACAGTTCACATTGATCGGGAGTTACCCTCGGCACGACAGGTCCTCCGTTTCTAAAGAAAACGTGGTGTGCTGTCCGGCGTCACTCAACTCTTCTGCGACAACTGAAATACCCAGTTTCGTATTGAAGTGGATGGCCAAGCCTTTGAGGAGACCTATCACGAACGGTGTCAGCCCTTGTCGGCTACTACGGTAATGCAATAAGTGAGTGCCGTCGCTATTTTCTTCCAGGTAAAAAGACGGCGCATCGTAACCATGGAAAGTACCGGACATTCGATCATGCATGCTGTCGAGGTTCTGCAGGAATCCCCAGATCTCATGGCCACAACTGTCCAGCATGTTACCGTAGTGCTTGACCGCGGTGTCCAAAACCCAGAATTGTCCAAACGCATCGAGACATTCAGCCGCAGAGATTTCGAGAACTTTGGCCGCAGCGGCAACCAGGCTCAGCACGACCGAGTCATCATAACTCTGCATCGCCAGAAATGCGTCGTCGGCAACGCCAGCCTCGGTTTTGATTTTGTCCCAAACCACAGGTCCATGTTTAGACAGGACCATATCCCGAATCGCCGTGTGTACCAGGCCATACATGGCAACGGATTCCTTCGTGGTAAAGTTGGTGCGAGAAAATACCTCGGACCAATAAAATCAAAAGAACGTATGAAAAGGTGCGCTCGAGAACCGAGTTACAGAACACTCTTAAAAGTGAGAAGTTTAATGAAGAGTGACCGCAGCTTTAAGCTTCAATCGCAATGCTATCCGCTAAGTGAGTCAACGAAAGTATATGTTTCCATGTTGTTAATCTCGTCTAGAATCTGAAAAACTAGACAAAACCCGCAAAAAAACCTGCCCGATTGTTGATTAAGCGGGCTTTTCTGGCTGAATAGCAATCTCAGTAGTTCACATCCGCTCGTCGACGTTCATTGCGGCCTATCTGAAAAGATGCCAGGAGGACTCAATTGACCGGTTCCAGCGGCAGACGATCGACTGGGTTGGCAGTCCTTCCTGGTGCCCGAACGAGCAACCCGAGTCGTCTCGTCACGGGGAGGATTAACCCGGCTACCGTGACCGTGTCAGCCGTGTTTTTTTTGCTGCCCGGCAAGCGGCAGGCAGTGCACAAGACGAGGATCTCGTAAAAGATGCCCTAAGTGATACGTTTCAGTTGCCGTTTTCCTTGCCCAGTTGTTGCAGTGTTCGCAGTACTTCCGCAGGGATCGTTCCATTGGCGGCGATCGGTACGTCCAGGGTAACAACACCCCCTTCGCGGTTGATCTGGTCAATCCGATCGACCAGTGTTTTTAATTCAAACCGCGATTGATGGCCGCTTCCCCAGCCGTTGCTGACGGGCAACAGCAAGTGCCAGATAACGCCCTCGGGCGCCGGGAAATTATTCGGTGTCAGGGCTTTGCCCAATCCCTTCTTCGTTTTCTGGCGAAAGTCGTGGTTTTCGCCCGACGTGAAAGTCTGGTGCGGACACAATTTTCCGTTGGTGCAGAGCGAGAGAAGCGGATGGGCTCCCGCATTAAAAGCGAGTTCGGCAGCCGGGTTGCCGCTCCGCACCGCGGCCACCCAGGTATCGATATTATGCTGCTCTGACTTGAGACCTTCGTAGGCATCTTTCATTTCCGTTTTGTACCCATCGAACCACCAGCCGGAGACGAGTTTGCCGTAACGCTGCGACCACTCTCCACAAACATCGCCCCAGTTCTTCAGGAAGACAGGGTTGGGGGGCTGGTTCTCGCTTCGCAGAAATCCCTTTAGCTTCCGAGGATGAGACATCGGGTCGACGTTCGGACCGGCCGGTTGGCCGTCGATGGTTGGCAGGGCGTCCCCCATCGCGGCAATGACCTGGTAATGTCGCATCGGGGCGCGGGCCGTCATGTACAGGATGAGCTTGATATCACGCCTGGCCAGCTCCTGGCCAATCTCCATGACCAGGTCTCGCCTGGAAGTCCAGATGCCATTCTCAACGGCCAGCAGTTTTTCGTAGGCACTGTTGGGCGCGCAGTATTTTCCCCAATGCTGGC
>JABACA010000144.1:0-216 GCA_014237975.1 Mariniblastus sp.
ATTATCGGTGCAGAAGATGAAAATAGTGTTTTCTGCCAGACCGTTTTCCTGGAGCATTGTTCGCAACTTGCCTACGCGTTCGTCAAAATGAGCTAAAGCGCCGAAGCAGGCGGGATGCGGTTTTCCTTTATACATATCAGTGTGCTTCTTCGGTGCGAACAACGGGCCATGACAAATATTGGTGGGGATATAGCAGAAGAAAGGTTTTTTCGCCGC
>JABACA010000144.1:226-11452 GCA_014237975.1 Mariniblastus sp.
TATTTGGTTTTCTTGCCATTGTGCCAGTATATGTCGTCAAAGTAGTCGTTACCCCATCCATCGGAAACGGTAGTAACAGCGCCATCGCCATGAACAATGGCTTCAAGAAAACCCTTTTCGTTCGGCCGGTATGGGTACAGGTCGCCCAGATGCCATTTACCGAAGACACCGGTACGATATCCGTTAGCGGCAAACACATGCGCAATGGTAGCCGCTTCTCTTGCGATTAGATTGTTTCCATTGTTGGTGCCGCTGAGCCCAACGTGTCGGCAATGTCGTCCCGTTAACAGGGACGCCCGAGTGGGTGAGCAGAGGGGAGAGGCGTGATAGTCCGTGAGCCTGACACTTTCAGCATGCAGCTTGTCCAAGTTCGGGGTCTTGAGCCAGGGGTGCCCATGACAACTCATGTCTCCGTAACCCTGATCATCCGTCATGATCAGAATGACGTTGGGCCTGGACGGATTCCCCGTTTTCCTGGCAGGCCCATGCGCTGCCGCTTTGCGCGGACGCGATTTCTTCTCCGATTTCGCCGCCGATGGAGGTGATGGCAAAGCGGCGCGGCCGCGGATCCTGATTTTCCGCAACGAGAACGGCAAGCCATGGTCCTGAAAACCGATGTGGCCCTGCTGCGGTTTTGTTTTCAAACGTGGGTGAGTCAGCTTGGCCTTGTTGACCAGTTGGCCGTTGAGTTTGACCGTGATCTCACCGTTGAGGCTCGACACGACCATCTTGTTCCACTGTCCCGCGGGCCTGGCGGCGTTGGCCTGCGGCGTGATCCCGGGCAGGATGCCGCCGCAAATTCCATGAGCGCTGAGCTTCGATTCGCCGGCAGAGTCTATAATCTGGACCTCGATGACCGGCCCTACGGCTTGTTGGCGATCGGTGACATTGAAATAAAAGCCGCTGTTACCACCCTTCTCGTGTTTGTATTCAAACTCGCACTCAAAGTCCTTGTATTCGTTCTTCAACCAAAGGTAGGCGGCGTAGCGTTTCCAGTCGGTTTCACCTTCACGCGGCTGCAAATGGGCGACACCCTCTTTGCTGAGTGTCCAATTGCCCGTCGTCTCAAAATGTTCCTTTAAGTCGCCGCCGGCAAGAAGGTCGACGAAGTCTGCGGATTTCTCGTTGTTCGACCCAGCTGAACCGCCCGAGACACCTGTGTCTTGACAAGTGAGTTCGCCCGCCATCGCGGGAAGTGACAATCCGCTGAGGAAAACGGCGATGAGGCTCGTTCTGATTCTCTTCATTCGTTTATTCATCCCTGCAAAATCCTCAGTTGATAAAAAGTCACTATTTCATTAACGACCATGCCGGGCTCCCAATTCCGCAAAGGGAGGTTCGGCGTTCTGCGGGAAACGATCGAGGATCATTTGCAGGCGCTGTCGCCGACCGGGCGCGATCTTGTCCAGCGGGCTGACCTCGTTTTCCTGGCGGGGGTCTTTGCCAAGATCGTGAAAATTCCCGTGACTGTCGAGAATGTGTTGCCAGTCGCGGATCATCCGGAAATCACCCAGTTGCGAGTAGATCCAACTCCGTTTTTCAAAAGGATCTTCACTGCCACGCAGGCTGGGGACAAACGACTTGCCATCCAGCACAACATCCTCGGGCAAGGTTGCTTTTGCCAGTTCGACCAACGTCGGATAGACGTCCGTGAAATCGATCAGGTCCCGCGACACGCGACCACCGTCGGTCAGGAAAGGAGCTCGAACCACAAATGGCACATGCGCCCCGTGGTCTGCCTGGCGTCCCTTGCCCTTCACGTACGGCTCACCATGGAGAATACCCGCCGCCGCCGAGCCATTGTCGCCGGTAAACAGGATCAGCGTGTTTTTTCCCAGGCCCGCCTGGTCCACCGCTGCCACCAGTTGGCCGACTAGCTGATCCATGTAGGTAACGTTTCCGCCGTACAGCGCCGGTTTGCCTTGCGGGGGATCATCCTGGTTGAGCGGCGTGTGGGTGTGGGGGCCATGGGTCAGCAGCATCGGGTAATAAATTAGAAACGGCTGGTCCCGCTCCCTTTGAATAAACTCGACCAGGAAGCGGTTGATCGTGTCCGGGCCGTACGGCACCGTTTCGCGGCGGCCGTTGGTCATGATCTGACCATCCCAGTAACGTTGCTTCGTTTCGGGGCGATCCGCTTCGACGCCCATCCAGACGCAGTGCTCATCAAAGCCATGCTTTTTAAGCGCATCGGGCTGCTTGCCCAGGTGATTGATCTGCCACTTGCCGCCAATGGCCGTCGCGTAGCCGGAATCGCGGAGGACGCGGGCAAAGGTCGTGAACTTGGTCCATTTCAGTCCATCGCCGCCCCAGCGGGGAACGTCATAGTGCTGCGTCCAGCCGTGCCGAAACGGGTATTGGCCGGTGAGCAACGTGACGCGCGTCGGTGTACAGATCGGGATGCACCATGCCGTTTCGTAACGAACACCCTGGCTAGCCAGGCGGTCAATGTTGGGTGTCGGGTGCTGGGCACCGTAACAACTCACCCAGTCGCGGCCCATGTCGTCGACCATGATGAAAATGATATTCGGCCGGTCGTCGGCCAGCGCAGTCGACGGGATCAAACCAAGGAGCAGAATGACGATGTTGATTCTCATTTGGTATGAAAGGCCTCGCTACTGACGATATGCTGGATCAGGTCCCGAAAGCCGTAGTTCTTCCTGGGCAAGGTTAGCACGATGCGATCGATATCATCGCGATCGGTAAAGCTGAGGCTTCGTCCGAGCGCGTATACAAACAGCTTTTCGGTCAGGCACCGCGTGAACTGGTCCGGTCGATCCAGCAAGTACTGCTTGATGCCATGGGGCCCCCTGATCAAAGTTCCGTCCGGCAACTCACCGGCCGAATCGATAGGCAGTTTTTTGCTGTAACGATCTCGCCAGGCGCCGACCTGGTTGTAATTTTCCATCGACAGGCCGATCGGGTCGATCTTGCGATGGCACTCGTAGCAAGTTGGATTGCGGCGGTGCTTTTCCATCAACTCCCGTATGCTCACCCCACCGCGAGTATCGGGTTCAATCGGATCGATATCCGGCGGGGGCGGGTTGGGCGGAGTCCCCAGCAGATTTTCCAGGACCCACAGACCTCGAACGATCGGCTGCGTTTCAACTCCATTGGAGGTGGCCGTCAGGATACTGCCGTGACCCAGCAAACCGCCTCGATGAAACTCCGCTGCGAGCGTCACCTTTTGAAATTCCTCCTGGTTGATATTTGGGATACCATAATGACGTGCCAGGGCAGCATTCAGGAACGTGTAGTTCGCATCGACAAACTCCAGGATACTGCGATTCTCCTGGAGTATATGGGCGAAAAACAGACGCGTCTCGGCGCGCATGGCCCGTTCCAGGTTGTCTTGGTAGTAAGCCTGGTTCTTTTCCGGATCGGGTGGCATTTCACCCAGCTTTCTCAAGGCGAGCCATTGCCCCGTAAAATTCTCGGTAAGCGCCGAAGACTTCGGGTCCGAGAGCATGCGCTCAACCTGTTTTTGCAACACCTCCGGATCGCCCAGTCGCCCGTGATCGGCTGCCGATCGAAGTTCATCGTCGGGCATCGAGCTCCACAGGAAGTACGACAGCCGCGTTGCCAGTTCGTGGTCACTCAGCTTCCGTTGTTCAGGCGAGGGCGGCCTCGATTCGACCAGGTACAAAAAATTCGGCGAAGTCAGGATCGCTCGGATGCCATACTTGGCGGCTGCCCAAAAATCGCCTCGCTCTTCGAAATGCTGCCGAGACAGTTTGAGATACGGTTGGATTTCATCCTGCTCAACGGGACGGCGGTAGGCGGCCGAAGCGACGCGCAACAACGACGTATCCAGGTAGGCCGCATCCGGTTGCTGCGGCGGGTCGGGGAAAAAACGGGCAAAGCCGGGGGGCGGCCATTGGCCGTAAAAGGGTCCCTCGATCTCCAGCGAATGAACATGCAGCTCGGGTCCCGAGCCGACGTACATCTCGGGTGGGTTGCGTGCCGGGAAAAGGGCATCCTGGTTATACTTGGGCAACACCTTGCGGAGAATCCGTTTGAAGGATCCGTTGGGACCATTGGCCCAGTGCAGGTGAAACGTAAAGCCACGTTCCAGCCAGACCCGATGTTCAATTTCAACCGGCTTGTCATCGGGGATTTCATATTCGCCGATGATTCGGTGCGCTGTTGGGCCCAGCTCGCGCGAATCGATCGAGATCGAGAGCCTCATCGGCTCGTCCGAATCGTAGCGGAGGTCTGCATCCTTGTAACGGGACTTTCTGCGAACCGCCTGGGCGGAAAATCGGATGACATATTCACCGGCGGACGGAACGCCCCTTTTCTTGTCGAGCTGTTGCAGTCCGAGTGGCTGGCGGAACTTGATAAACAGGCGGGCAGCTTCCCGCCGCCCCTGCTTGTCGACACTCGCCGTTGCCGGCGCAGCGTCCGCTGCGCCGGAACCCGTACCGCTTCCCAATCGATAGTGGATTTTCGCCGGTCGCGGACCGGGCTGAACCACTTTGTCGGCCACCTTGCGAGCCGCCTCCAGGTAGTTGCGCAACAGGAAGTCGGATGTCAGCAGCCCCTCTCCCACGTTGTCGAACCCATCGGTCGCGTCGTCGTCGGGAAAGGTAATGGTGGGATCAAAATCGACCATCTTCAACTGGAACAGGTCGCGAACCGTATTGCGGTACTCGGCCCGGTTCAGGCGCCGCATGACCACTTTGCCCTGTTCGGTTCGCGCGTCTTGCCGCGCCTCGGCAAGGGCAGCCGTTAAACGGGCAACCACTCGGCGGACCTCGGCCTCGGGCGGTTGCGGTGCGTCTTCGGGGGGCATCGTTGAGAGGTTCAGCTGATCGAGTATCTCCTGCAGCTGCTCGGCCTGGGACGCGTTCTGGATATTGCCGCTCAAACCATCAAATCGCCGGTCCCCCTTTTGGGCTTTCGATCCGTGGCAACCGACGCAATACGACTGGAGAAACGGTCGAACAGCCTGCTCGTCCTGCCCGGCAGCCCCATCGCAACGGCCTACACCCAGTAACAGTACTAATAGCGCGATTCTCATGTCAGCAGATCATTCAGGTTGCCGGTGCTGTTTGAAAACTGATCGTGTTCGACTCCCAGTTGCTGAAGGATCGTCACAAACAGATCGGACAAGGGCCTGCCGTCGCGGCCGCGTCGTTCAAAACGGTGATGCTTTCCGTTGCGCAGCCCGCCGCCGGCAACCATGACCGGAAGATTGCGACTTGAATGGGCACTCGCGTTGCCCATGCCACTGCCAAACATGACGACCGTCGAATCCAGTAGCGATTGGCCATCGGAATCGGGCGTCTCTTTCAGCTTGGCCAGGAACCGCGAGAACTGGGCAGCGTAGAACGTCTCGATAATCGACAGTTCTTTCAACAGTTCAGGACGCTTTCCATGATGTGTCAGCGAATGATAACCGAGCGTTATTCCGTCAAAGGGGAACATCCGGTTGCCGCCCGGATGTCCATAACAAATCACATTCGTTGAATTCGTCTGTAGCGCCAGCACCATCAGGTCGTACATCACCGCCGTGTTATACGGGTACTGGAGATCGACGATCGTATCGTCGCCGTCACCACCCCGGATAATTTCGTCACTTGCCTTCGGCTTGGCGATGTCAATCCAGTCGGCTTGTCGTTTCAGTTTCTTCTCGACGCCACGGATTGAGGTAAGGTACTGGTCCAGTTTGTCACGGTCTGCCTGGGCCAGCCGCGAACTGAGACGCCCCGCATCCTGGCGAACCACATCCAGAATGCTCCGGTCCTCATCCAGGTACTGCAATGTTTTCCGCTTCGCCTTGCCGTTGTCTTCCACGAACAGTCTTGCAAAGACGCGGGCCGGATCATTATCCGTGGGCAATGTAATTCCGGCGCGTGACCACGAGATTCCACCCGACCCAAGCTGCATCGATGGAAAGCGTGTGGCCTGCCCTATCGTCTCGGCCAACAGCTGGTCCAGCGAATGTAATCGCTGGGGACGATCCTTGCTGTCCTTCATCTCCACGCCATTGAGCAAGGTGTTGGAACATCCATGCCCGCCACCAACGCCCGGATGATCAAGATTGGTAAAAATGGAAAGCTCGTCGCGATGCGGCTCGAGCGCCTTGAGCAAGGCTGGCATCTGGTAATCGGACCCGGTCTGCTCCGGAAAGAAACCTGCCGGGTTCATTCCATAGCTGGGCGACACGCAAACAAATCGTTTGGCCGCACTCCCCATTTTCGGTTGGGCCACGCACCGCGATTCAAAAGCGGGCAACGCGATCGCGATGCCAAGACCGCGGAGAAACTCGCGACGATAAAAACGGCTCATGACGTTCGATTTCCTTCCAGCGGATACAGGGCCAGCAGTCGTTACATCCGGCTTCGTTCACTCCCCTGTATTGTAACGTCGCTGGTAACGACCGGCTGTATTTAAAATTCAATCCTCGTCCGAATTCCACCCGTAATGGGATAAGGCCAACAGGAACACGGCCAGCCAGGCCGTCGCTCAGTCCCTTGATGCTCGTTCGTTTGCTGTCAAGGTTTCCCGCCGCCAGCCTTGAGACCGGCAAGATAGGCGATCAGGTCTCGCAGTTCCTGGCGGGTCAGCGAATGGGTGAAACCGGACGGCATGGCCGTCCCCTTGTTGACCCGGTCTTCAACCGTCTCGACGGAGACCTCTTGAACTTCACCGCTGGCCAGATCCCGCAAACCGACCTTTTCACTATCTTCCGATACCAGGTAGCCCGACAGCAATCTGCCATCATCTGTCAGGATGGTTGTCATTTCGTAACCCTCCTTGATCTGGCGTTTCGGCCAGATGACCGATTCGATAATCAACTCCAATGGCAAGCCGGCCCCAACCGCGGATAGGTCGGGGCCTTTGGAAAACGAATCGACCGAATCGGTGACCCCTGCTACCTGGTGACAGGCTGTGCAATTGGCAAGTGACGACACAAAGACCCGCTTACCGGCCGCCGCGTTGCCCGATTGTCGCACTTCTTGAGCGAGTGACTGCACCAGGGCAGCGTCATAGGCTGTAGCTTGTCCTTGTTGGATACCGGCCCGTTGCTTCAAGGCGTTGACAAGCTTGGCATCGTCCTGGCCAGCCGCGCTCAGCCAGCGACTGATCAACTTGGCCTTGTCCGCGGAAAGCTCCACCTCCTGCAAAGCGGCCGTCATCGCCGCGGCGCCGCCACGGCGATTTATGATCGTACTGAGCACCGGACCAAACGAATTTTCATCGTCCAGCTGGGCGACCAGCTGCAGGCCGGCTACTGCCGCAGCATCCACATCCAGTCGGCTGACGGATTCCAGCGCCGCGAGGTAGGTCGAGGAATTTTGTGAGTTGTTGATCAGCGGCACGAACCTCGTGACGGCCGTATCAGGTTCGAGTTCGGCCACCGATCGAATGGCGGCGGATCGAACCGAGTCGGCCTGCTGGCTTTCAATCATCGGCTTGAGCAATGGAATCAGCTCGCGTTGTTTCCAGAGACCGGCCAAACGGGCCGCCGACGCGCGGGTGGCGACCTCCTCACTCTGCAACAATGCGGACAGTTCCTGGTGAACTGCGACGGGCGGCACCACGCGGCGACCGGCGGCGATGGCCGGCAGCGAGGCGAGAAGTTGAGGATCTTGTTGTGCGGCGCGAAAGACGGTTTGCAAGTCATTGGCCGTGCCGACTTGAGCCAGCATTTGTAACAGCTGGCGACGGCCTTCCCTGGAAATGGTCTCGGACCCGATCAACTTGCGAACTTGACCGGCCACATCCTTGCCGCCATACGCCCGCAAGATGTAGACCCACCCGGCCGGATCAACGTTGTTCAAGCTTCCCTGCCTGAGCGCCGCTTGCCAGTTGGGCTCCAGCGCGTGCACGGTTTGGGTCAGCGCAAAGTCGATGAATCGGTCCATCGGTTGCCGGGCGACTTTCACGGCAACCGCCATCGACTCGGCGGAGTGGATGTCGCTACAGGCGACCACCGCTTCCAGTCGAACGCGTGCGTTTTTATCGACCACGCTGCGGTCGAGCAATTCAAGCGGTAATTCCAGGCGATCGTGCCAACGACCGGCGACGCGGGTTGCGTAGGCGCGGGCACGGTGGTCTTTGGCAACCAGCAAACGTTCCAACAACGGTCGGTTAACGACCTCGTGTGATTCAAAGACGCCGATCGCTTCGTACAGGTGATGTTCAACGTCCGCATCGTTTTGATCGAGGTTCTCGACCCAGGTGGTGATGGCCCGAATCGCTTCTTCTTTGGGCAGATCGGCCAGCCGTCGTTTGGCTTGATATCGGACGTATCGCCAATCCGATTTGAGTTGCTCACAAAGCTCATCAGCGTTCATTTTCGACAGGTCGGGCGCCTTGGCCAAGTCACGGTTGTTCGCCGTAATCCGCCAGATGCGACCGTGCGTCTTGTCGCGATCCGGATGTCGAAACGAAGCCTGGTAGTGACCAATAATCGGGTTGAACCAGTCGGCAATGTAGATCGCTCCGTCCGGGCCGACCCGGATATCGACCGGGCGGAATGCATTGTGTGACGACGTTAGCAGGTTGGGCTGTGGCGTCAAGCGATGGCCGGCGCCGGCCGGCTCCCATCCGAATCGATTCACATCGCGGGCAAAGTAGCCGGCGATCAGCATCTCGCCTTGAATGTCGTCGGGCAGATGAGGCGACTCGGCCAGTTCGATGATCATCGACTTGATTCGTGTCCCTCCGATTTGCATCTCGCCGCCCCAAAAGCTGGCCGTCCGTTCGACACTCACCATGCTCGGCAGCAACTCGGAGATTTCCGTACCGTTACTTTTGACAAACGGCTCGCCCCAGTTGCCGAACAGGATTCCCCAAGGATTTCCGCCGCCGCTGGTCCGTCGAAAACCATGCAGCTGAAGGCGTTTGGGTCGCAGTCGCCACGAGCCATGTTCATCCAGCCGGCTGATGCCCCACGGTGTTTCCACGCGGGAGAAGGCGTGCAGCCCCTGGCAGAACAGCAGTTCGCCACCGGGACTCCAGGTAAACGAGTTGATATTCTGGTGGGTGTCGCCCGTGCCAAACCCGGTCAGCAGGACTCGCCGCGTGTCGGCCTTGTCGTCACCGTCGGTGTCCTGCAAATGCAACAGGTCGTTGCCCTGCCCGATGTACGCTCCACCGTGTCCCAGCGCGAAACCGGTCGGCATATTCAAACCGTCAGCAAAGACGGTCGTCTTGTCGGCGCGACCATCGCCGTCGGTGTCCGTGAGAATCAACAGCTTGTCGTCCGGTTGATCAACCGGCTTCATTTGGGGATACGCCCAGGTGCAGAGCACCCACAACCGTCCGGCAGCATCCCATGACATACAAACCGGGTTGGCTACGCCGTCCGTTTCGTCGGCGAACAACTGTGCTTCATAGCCATCAGCCAACGTAAACGATTTCAATTCGGCCGCCACCGAGTTGTCCTGCTCCGGTTTGGAGACGGACAACGGGTTTTGGCCAACGGCGATTGAGGCAAAGAAAATTGCACAAAAGGCCGCTAGGCCGAGTCGCCTGTAGTGTGTGAATCGGTTTCCAACATTTGTTTTGGATGGATGCCGTATTGTCATGTGAGTATTCTTCATCGAGTTGATTTTTTATGCAGAGCTACCGGCATTCTGCCTTGATTCGAGGAACTTGAGCATTGCGATAATGGCGTTGATTTCAGCTCCTGGACGTTTTCAGGATCTCTTCAATCACCCGTGCCCCTTCGACACCCGTGAGTTTGACGTCGAGTCCGTTGATGTTGTAGGAGAGTTGTTCGTGGTCCGCCCCAAGTTGATGCAGAATGGTTGCATGCAGGTCGTGGATCGTGACTTTATTCACTATGGATTTCAGCCCGAGTTCATCGGTTTCGCCATGACTGATGCCGCCCTGTACACCGCCACCCGCAAACCAGGTTGTAAACGCATAGGGGTTGTGGTCGCGTCCGGGTTTAGGTCCGATTTGAGCAATGGGCAATCGGCCGAACTCGCCGCCGCACACGACGAGCGTTTCGTCAAGCATTCCTCGCTGCTTCAGATCGGCCAGCAACGCTGCAATCGGTTGGTCTACCTCGTCCGCAAAACCACGATGATTGCCTTTAATATCGTTGTGTCCATCCCAGCTCTTTTGATTCTCAGTGCCGCCGCTGTAAAGCTGGACGAAACGCACACCGTTTTCGACCAGACGCCTGGCGGTGAGACACTGACGAGCGAAATGAGCGCAACGTTGATTGTCGAGACCGTACAGGCTGTGCGTCGACGGTGACTCGCGTTTTAAATCGAAGACTTCAGGCGCCGCAGTCTGCATTCGATAGGCAAGTTCGAAGCTGCGGATGCGTGCTTCGAGAGCGGCGTTCGATTCCCGCGATTCCTGATGTTCCCGATTAAGCCGATTGATGAAGTCGAGTTGTCGACGTTGCTGCCGACCCGATATGTTTTTGCTGCGAGTCAGATCGTTGATAGGCTGTCCGACATTATTGAGCGAGGTTCCTTGAAACGATCCGGGAAGAAATCCGGCGCCCCAGTTTTGAGCCTGCCCTTTCGGGAGACCTCGCCCCTTGGGATCCGTCATCACCACGAATGACGGCAGGTTCTTGTTCTCGCTACCCAATCCCCACGTAACCCACGACCCGACACACGGATACCCCATGCGACTGACGCCGGTGTTTAACGTAAAGAGTGCAGGCGAGTGGTTGTTGGATTTGCCGTGGCAGGAATGCACGAACGCTATGTCATCCACATGCTTTGCGGTGTGCGGAAAAATCTCGGATACCCATTTTCCGCACTGGCCATACTGCTTGAAGCTGAACGGCGACTGCATAATCGCGCCAACTTTCTCTGGAAAGAAGCCGACTTCATTGTCGAATCCTTCCAGCTTCTTTCCATTTGACTTGGCCAATTGCGGTTTGTAATCCCACGTATCGACTTGACTTTGCCCACCGTTCATGACCAGCCAGATCACCGATTTGGCCCGAGGCTTGTTCAGCGGGCGTGTGGGCGTAGCCGCTATAATTTGGGGAGAACAAAGCGAGCTGAGTGCCAGTGCGCCCAATCCATGTCCGCCCATGCCGATGAATTCGCGTCGTGAGTGTACTTTGTGTTGAGTCATGACATCATTCCACAGAGATAAATTCATTGAGTGCAAGAATCGCCTGCGCGAAATCGGCAACCGCCTTGCCTGGCGCGTTGCTTTCACCATTCCTCTCGTACTCGGCCTGTTGCGCTTCGATAAATCCGATGGCAACCGTTCGCTCATTCTCTGTTGGCTCGC
>JABACA010000145.1 GCA_014237975.1 Mariniblastus sp.
GCGAAATTGTAAGTTCACTTGCCGAGAAACACCCTGAAATCCGTCTGTTTGACAATCCTTGGAAGCTGTCCAGTGCCGCACGCAACGTGGGAATTCAAAACGCATCAGGACAATACCTGGTCGTCGTTGATGGGCACTGTGAAATCCCAACCCGGACTTATTTCATCGATTTATTGTCAGCCTTTAACCGTACCGGCGCTGATTGCCTGGGCCGACCGCAACCAATGGATGTTACGGACGCAACGTTACTCCAACAGGCCATTGCTGCCGCTCGCAATTCAAGGATGGGTCATCACCCGGATTCTTTTATCTACTCGGAACAGGAAATCAAAGTCCCCGCGATCAGCGTGGCTGTGGCCTATCAACGTGAAGTGTTCGATCAGGTTGGTCAGTTTGATACCCGGTTTGACGCCTGCGAAGATTGTGAACTCAACCATCGAATTGATCAGGCCGGTTTAACCTGTTACCTGATACCTCAATTGGCAATCAAGTACCAACCACGAAACTCACTTACCGGTTTATTCAAGCAACTGACTCGGTACGGACGTGGCCGAGTAAGACTTGCTCGCAAGCATGGGGAGCGGCTGTCACTGTCTTCGTTAATCCCGGCACTCTTTCTGGCCGGGTTGATCATTGGGCCTTTGCTAGGATACCTCGTTCCCCTGCTGGGCTATGCCTACCTGGGCGTCATCGCCTTGTATCTGGTTTTGGTTGGTTGGTTTTCCATAACAGCCAGCTGGAGCAGTCCCAATCGCCGGGTGATTCTCTGGATGCCGATTGTATTCTTTACCATCCACATGGCATCGGGCTGGGGAGTCATTCGTGAGTTACTCACATTGCGACTGCGAAAGCAGGAAACACCGTGATACCAAACTTGAAACAACTGCGAGTACCATTATTGAAAAAGGTCTTTTTACATCGAGGGGCTTGGCTGGAAGACTTGCCGTGGCGTGCCTCGGCCCATTGCCCGCCCGAAAGCGGGAACTCCGTGGCGGTTAACCCATCATGAATCTGATGCACCTGACGTCGTCCTGTTTTTACGGTGGTCCGGAACGGCAGATGCTGGGGTTGGCCGAGGCCTTGCTGCCGGACGTGCAAACCGTTTTCGCATCTTTTTCAGAAGGTGGACTCAACGCGACATTTCTTGATAAAGTCCGTGATGCGGGGTTCGTTTCCTGCAGTCTTGAAAGTGACACTCCCAGGCTATTAGCAGCCAAGAAGGAAGTTGTCGATTTGATCAAGCAACACGATGTGCATGTGCTGTTGTGTCATGGTTACAAAGCGGGCATGGTCGGCTGGTTCGCTGCCCGCAAGGCAGGGATACCTGCGGTTGCGGTCTCTCGAGGTTGGACCAGGGAAAACTGGAAAGTCCGTATCTACGAACGGTTGGATCGATTCATGCTACGACGCATGGACCGTGTCGTTTGCGTTTCTCAGGGTCAATCCGATAAAGCAAAACGTTCCGGGGTTCGATCGGAGCGGATCGAAGTCATTCACAATGCCATCAATACCAGTCGATTCACACAATCTGATCCTGCCTACCGAGAAAAACTACTAGGGTTTTTCCCGACATCCCTACGTTCCAACATCAAGTTTGTCATCGGTGCGGCGGGCCGGCTAAGTCCGGAAAAAGGCTTCGAGCTTCTGATTGAAGCGGCCCAAGCCGTGTCACAAAAACACCCGGAGGTTGGCTTCGTTCTGTTTGGTGAAGGGGTGTTGCGAGAACCGCTCCAGTCCCAGATCGATAGCTCCTGCCTTAATGACCACTTTCAACTGGCCGGCTATACCGATGAACTTGATCAGTTCATGCCTTGCCTTGATCTCTTCGTTCAATCTTCATACACGGAAGGCCTGCCGAATGTCCTGCTGGAAGCAACGGCGGCAGGGGTTCCCATTGTGGCCACCAAGGTTGGCGGAACCCCCGAAGTTGTCCAGCCAGATGACCATTGTCTATTGTTAGAACCTGGCCACAGCGACCAACTTGCCGATTGCATATTGGAAATTAAAACCAAATCAGACAATCGCACATTGCCTTTGAATCCGGCAGACCGGATCTCCGGTAAATTCAGCTTTTCCAGTCAGCGAGATAGCTACCTCAAGATGTTTCATTCGATCTTGGATAAAAGGCCCCGTCAGTGAATCCCCGAAATTTCATGTTCGATCGAATTTCTGGTTTTTACCTACGCTTCCGATGCCAATACCGGTCACACCAAGGAATCCAACCATGAAATCACCCGCCACAAAAACAAAAAACCACTCGATATTACAGAGGATCCTGGTCGTCCTCTTATTGGCATGCGTAGTTTTTTTCGGATTCAATGCGTTAAAACTCGGTTGGGCATTTTACCGCTGGGACGTGGGTACCTGGGCCTATCACTTTTGGACAGCTGAGAATCCGGATGTGGCCGTCCCAGACAACGAAAAACATCTTATTTTTGTCATGGTCGATCACTACGAACATGGCGGACGAAGGGCCAAGGAACGAGGCGCCAAGGAAAACGAGATCTGGTGCGACAAGTTCATGGAAATATCCGATCGGCATGAAGATGATTACGGCAACAACTTCCGCTACACATGGTTCTACCCCTTCGATCACCATAATGACAAGATCATGGAAAGGTTGTCGAAAATGGCTTACGGAGGATACGGCGAAGTCGAATTGCACTGGCACCTGGTTTCCGATTCGGATGTGAACCGAGAAAATTTCACGGCCAAGCTTTCCGAGGCGATCGAGTGGTTTCAATCTTATGGTGCATTCATCACGGCCGAGGATTCCAAAACGGCTTTCGCATATGTTGCGGGCATATGGGATTTGGATGCCGGTCGTGGCGGAACAGAAACACATGGAATCACGGACCAGATTCAAAAACTCGTCGATCAGGGTTGTTACGCTGACTTTACGTTCTCAACCATCGGCACAAACGCGCAACCCTCAACCGTCAATTCACTCTATTGCGTCAAAGACGATCCAGACGAGCCCAAATCATACGATACGGGGCAACCATCGACGGTGGGACAAACTGTCGACAACCAGTTATTGATATTTCAGGGACCCAGCGCCCTCTCTTGGAATGGAGACATCGAGTATGGAGCCATAGAAAACGATCCGCGATTTGAACCTGGTCGTATTTCCAAGTGGATTGATGCGAACATCCATGTTCACGGCCGCCCTGAATGGGTTTTTGTAAAAGTCTATTCCCATGGAGCTCAATCACAGGACGTTGTGCTCGCCCACGATATGGACTGGATGCTCGCCTCATTACGGGAAGAGTGCAAACAACGCGAGATCAAACTCCACTTTATGTCTGGTCGAGAAGCATTCAATGTCATTAAGAGTGCCGAAGATGGAAAACAGGGCAACCCGGAAGACTACCGTGATTACCAAGTTGGTAAATACCGCAACATGGTCGAACAGACCCAAGCAGCATCTCTCACTGGAAACCAATAAACAAACTACGACCGTTGGCATCAGGCAACCCGACTTGCACATTAAATCGAGACAATGAATTCTCAAGCCGAATCACCAGTACTGATTTGATGAATAACACCAGGCCGTTAAACATCTGCTACGTGATCGACAACCTTTCCAGAGCCGGTACGGAAATGCAGTTGAAGTTGTTATTGCAGAACCTGGATCGGAATTTGGTCGCGCCTTGCCTCTGCTTGCTAGATGGACAATCTGAGCAGAGCAGGGCGCTGGAGCCGGAGGACGTTACGATTACAAGACTGGGAATCAAGCGATTGGTTTCACTACGCGCTATCGCAGGTGCTCTGAGATTTAGAAAGTTCCTCAGACAAAACAAGATCCAAATCGTTCAGTCATTCTTCCCGGACAGCATACGATTCGCGAGTCCAATATCCAAACTTTGCGGTGTCGGCAAAGTCCTGGGAACAAGGCGAAATATTGGTCACTGGATGACCCGCCGGGATGAGTGGGTCGCCAAGTTTTACAACCGGACCTTTATCGACCAGATCATCGCCAACTGCGAGGCGGCCAGGCAATCGGTCATTAACCAGGAAAGCATGGATCCCAGCCGTGTTCTGGTTATTCCCAACGGCATTGATTTAAGACGATTCGCCGATTGCCAACCGTGGACGCAGACCAAGGGTCAGCCGACCATGAAAATCGGAATGGTAGGGAATCTTCGCGATGTCAAAGGCCCAGACATCTTGATCGATGCCGCCAACATTTTGCTTAAACAAAACAACAACCTACGATTCGTGATCGCAGGTGAAGGCACCCGTAGCCAGTACCAGGCGCAAATTGACCAACTCCGGATACAGGATCAATTCGAGCTTTTGGGTTCGGTCAGCGACGTTCCTAAATTGCTTGCCACTCTCGACATTGCCGTGTTGCCCTCGCGCGCTGAGGGCATGCCGAACGCGATCCTCGAGTACATGGCCGCCGGTCGACCGATCGTGGCAACCCATGTCGGCGGCACCCCGGAACTGATCGAGCAACGGCGGTCGGGAATCCTGGTTGATCCGGATTCCGCTTCCGAGCTTGCCGCTGGAATTCAACTCCTGTTAGACGACCCTCTATTGGCGGCGAGCTTGGCTCACGCGGCCTGTGTTCAGGCGAGGGGCGTGTATGACATCCACCAAATTTCGCAACTCCATGCAAACCTCTATCACAATGTTACAGGTATTCATGAATAATTTGACAACCGGTCTCTCAGGCAGTCTCTCTCCATGATCTGGCTGTTAATTGGTTACATGTACCTGTTCATCCACCGCCCATTTGAAATCTGGGAGTGGCTGGGTGCGTGGCGAATTGAACGTATCTACATGCTACTGACCATTGCCTATTGGGCAATCGCAGCTCCAAAAAGTTGGACACCTAACAAAATCAACGTTGGCATTTTTCTCTTCGCGGTTTCATTCTTTCTGTCAACCTTGTTTAGCCAATATGTCGGTTTCGGGAGCTTGGGCGTTCAAGATTGGCTGAAGATACTTGTCTTTTACGTTTTGGTCATAACCTCGGTAAATCGTTCCCAGGATTTTAGACTCCTGATTGTGGCGTTTATCGCAATTGCAGCCATTTTCGAATTTCATTCACTCCGCGAATACTATAACGGTCGAGGCGTATCACGGATGGGAACCTGGAGATTGGTTGCCGTCACCACCACTCTGGGCGATCCGAACAGCATGGCAGCAACCACCAACACCTTTATTCCGATGCTGCTTCCACTTACGGTGTTTGCCAAGGCACGATGGCAGAAGCTGGCCATCCTCGGCCTGCTCCTTCTTTTTATGATCGTGATTTTCTATACCGGATCTCGTAGTGGCTTCATCGCCCTCGCTTGCTTGGCGATCGGCGTCGTGATGTGCACCAAGTACCGCTGGAAACTCCTGCCGCTGGTAACCATCCTGCCAATCTTGCTGTGGGGCTTTCTGCCTGAAGACCTGCAGAATCGTTATCGAACCATTATGGATCCGTCGGCAGGACCAGCCAACGCACAGACCTCTGCCGAATCAAGAACCGAGTTTTTCTGGAAAGCTACCAAGATCTGGAAACGACAACCCATTTTCGGAGTCGGACCCTATGGCTTTAAAACAGCCAGCGGCGTCGGCCATGCGCCTCATTCTATCTATGCCCAGGTGATTTCTGATTTTGGCACTGTCGGAGTGATTGCCTTAACCACGCTCATTCTCTGTTTCGGTTTTAATTATTGGCAGGCTCGCAAGATCTATTACACGATCGATGATGACCCCTGGGCCAGATTTCATTTTTTCGTCATCGTTGCGTGTTCCATCGGTGTATTACAGCTATTGTTACTCGGATTTGCTGGCCATAACCTGTTACGGTTCACATGGATTTGGTATGCCGCTTTTTCTACATTAGGTTTCAAATTCCTGGTCGAAAGAGCAGGGGAAATTCAGGCTTTAGACGCTGCAACGGACGAAGCATGAAACAAGCTCTACTGGGATTCTTGAAACGCGCCTGCTACCTACTCGGCCTGGTACAGATCTACCTCCTCATCGAACGCAAACTGGGGTGGAAGCGGTCAGTCGTTTCCCTTTGCTACCACAGCATTCCTGCCGAGGCACCGACAGACGCCATTTCCATGTTGGAAGGCGGAAACTGCCGTGCCACTCTTGATGCCCAAATCAACATCCTTTCCAAGTGGTTGCAACCGATCGACGACTCTACCCTACTAGGCTGGCTCAACAGGAAAGTGACACTGAACCGCGACGGATTACTGATCACTTTCGACGACGGCTACAAGAACAACCAAACTGTGGCTGGCCCCATATTGAAGAACTACGGGGTTCCCGGTTTGATCTTTATTCCAACCGACTCAATAACTTCACGCAACCTGTTTTGGTGGACACGTCTGTCAAATGTCATGCGGCATATTGATCCAACCGCATGGAAGAAATTAACCGACCATGAGCTTCCTGACCCTGTCTTGAAGATCATAGCGGCTGAAGATCTCACTTCATGGGCAAGCCGGAAACGGGCTCGTCGTCAGTTGGCAATTTGGCTCGATCGACAGGACAGTCCAGAGCCTGCGTTAACAACCATCGAGTCCACCACCAGTAGAAAGCATGTGGAATCTACGCCGAAACAAATGGAAGTGCTGGAATGGGACGATCTGAGCCTTATGCAGAACGATCTATTCTGTTTTGGTTCACACACCCATACCCACCCTCGTCTCACTAAATTAACAGACGAAGCGATTCAGGATGAACTTGGCACGAGTTGCCAAGAACTCTTTCAACGCCTGAAACAACGGCCCATCAGTCTTGCCTATCCCGCTGGGGATTTCGACGACCGGGTTGCAAACTGCGCCAAGACCGCCGGATTCGAATTGGCTTTTACAACACTGGCAGGCATTATTGACAGGCAGTCGGACAGAATGCAATTGCCCAGGATTTACCTCGGCTATTCCAAACCACATGAGATTTATTTTTTCTTGGCCATCATCAACTTGGTCAAATATTTTCCCCGGAACCTCGCTGGCAGATTGATGAAATTGGCACGATGATCCAGAAAATCATCCAACACGTACTGTTCCCGATCGACTGCATCCGCACTGGCTCTCGAGATATCCTGCGGTATCAAGAAGAATATGAAAAATCCCAATTTCTGACGCGCCAACAACTCGATGAATTATCTTTTTCACGCATGAAAACGATGCTGGAATATGCATACAATCATATCGAATTTTACAGACAACGCTTTGATGAACACGGTTCGCATCCATCTCAAATTGTCGAGCCAGGCGATTTGGTTTCACTGCCCATTCTTGAAAAACAGGATATCCAAAACCAGTGGAACACTATGGTGTCTCGTAAACACCCCGTCAAGGATTTAGTTGTAGACCGCACGGGTGGCTCAACGGGAACCCCGATCGAGTTTTACTACACTCCCCAGCGCAGCCACTCCAGAACCGCAGCAACCTGGCGACACAATGGTTTTGTTGATTGGCAAATCGGTAACAAGACAGCCTTGCTATGGGGCGCCTCCCGGGACGCGCCTGACATTCGTTTCAAACAGAAATTGAGAAACTACCTGATTAGCCGGAAGTTATTTTTCAATACGGCCGGTTTTCAGCCAGACGAAATGGCCGCTTTCAATCAACAACTGAAAAAGTTCCGCCCCAAGGTCATCTTGGCTTATGCCAATTCCCTCGGATTGTTTGCCAACTACCTGAAGAATCAGGGGATCACGGCATATTCACCGCAGGCGATTGTCACTTCGGCTGAAATGCTGACCCCCGAGAATCGCCAACTGATTGAAGAGGTATTTGGGGCTCCTATTTATAACCGTTATGGTTCACGTGAGTTTTCCGTCATTGCGTCAGAATGCCTGGAACGCGACGGTCTGCATGTAATGCAAGAGGGACTCTACCTGGAAATTATGAAAGACGGTCGACATGTGCAACCTGGCGAGCTTGGCGAATTGTTTGTAACGGACCTGTTAAACTTTGGAATGCCACTGATTCGATACCGGATTGGTGATGCCGCCTCCTGGAAACCGGGTGATTGCCATTGTGGGCGGGGGTTGGCACGACTGACCAACATTGCTGGAAGAACCACGGACTTTCTGGTAGGTTTCGACGGTCGCCTCTGCTCCGGGGCAGTCTTGACCGTGGCCATGGTGGCACAGCGACCGAGCCTGGGACAAATCCAGCTGGAACAAAACGACCGAGGCTGTGTCATTTGCCGGATTGCCCCCAAGGAAGGTCAAACAACAGAGCAAGACAGGACTTTCCTGACAGAACAGATTCACCAGTACCTGGGACCAGGCACCTCGATCGAGTTTGACATTGTTTCCCAAATCGCACACGAACCGAGCGGTAAGTACCGCTTTTCAAAATCAACCCTTAAAGATCTTTTCTAGAAAACTCCATTAACAGTATGGATCTTTCCTTTCATTTTTCTGGCTGCATTCACGATTCGCCAGAAGCGGCGGCGGCTGGTACGCTTCTGGCATCCACGAACATGCTGGTATGGCCTGGAACGCGTAATACAAAACAACAGGTATCGATCCATGCAGGTCAACGTTGCCTTGTTGTAAAACGCGATCAGTCATTTGCGCTCCTGCGCGGCTACATCGCGGGACTCGGGCCAACCGACGAAAATTCGCAGCGAATGCTGCTGGAACGATTACTCCAAAAATTTGTGCGGCAGCAAGACCTGGCACTGCCTGAATTAGACGGTTCGTTTACCCTGCTGCTAGCCACCACAGACAAACCCCGTTTGACAATATTCCGCAATCTGGTGGGGAACACGTTCACCTACTACCAGCCGACAGATCAAGGGCTTCGATTCGGCAGCAATTTGGCGGAATTGGTAACGTCCGATTCCCGCAAACCGGGTCTCAACGAACAAGTGCTTCCCTTGTATTTCATTTACCGCTTTACGCCGGGACAAGAGACACTCTTTCACGGAATTAAACGGTTAAATCCTGGTGAACAGTTGCTGTATGAAAAGGGCCGACTCCAAGTCAACCAGGTTCAAACGTTTGCCGATCTTGTCCAGCCAACGTTAAATAGTGAAACGGATGCCATCCAATCTGTGGAGTCCGTGATGTCCAACATCTCGCAGGATCACATGGCTCGCTATCCCAACGCTTCGGGGCTGCTTTCCGGAGGGGTGGACAGCAGTTATATCCAGGCTCATTGGAATCAAGAATGGAAAAATCAGGGGCAACGAGACAAACCGCGCAGTGCCGCTTTCTGGCTGAATGAACCCCGGCGAATGACCGACCTCGACTACACTCTGTCGGCCGTCGAAGTTTTTGGAACGGACCATCTCAGTGTGCAAATTGAAGATCTGGCCGCGCCAACCATACGTCGGACGTTACGGAATTTGGGTGAAATGCCCAATCATGTTCAATCTTTTTACTTTCCCAGCCTGGCAAAGCAGATGCAACAACGAGGCACGCTAGCCGGTTTGTGTGGGGAGGGTGCAGATGGCTTGTTCGGAACGGATGACATGCGGTTCGTCATCAAGGCTAGCCATATCGCCCGGAAAATACCCGTCCGCTTCCTTCGGCACTTAGCCGCTTTTGCCGCGCAGCTTCTTGGCAAGCCTTATCGAGCTGCGTCGATTCAATTCGCTGAACACCTAGACGACCTGTCTTATTGGCAACATCCGATCAATAGGAATGCCGCGTTTACCGACTGGGATAATGTCGCCTCCTGTTTCGGTCGGCAAGCGGTTCAACAGGCTCTGCTCGATCGTCAGCAATTATTGGCTGTCAATCATGTTCCGGATGACCCATTCCATTTACAACATATTCTCTCGATCGGTTACCTGGGCGAAGCCGTCAATACGTCTGCTTATTGGACCGCCATGTTCAACTCAGAGGGCGTTGACATGCTTTGTCCATTCCTTGATTCCCGAATGTTAAGGGTAACACTCAACATTTCTACCGAGGTCAAATTTCCACCGTCTGAAACCAAAGCCATTCTAAAAAAAGCCCTGGGGCAACACGTTCCCCAAGAATTTGTCCGCCGGCCCAAGCGAGGTTTTGGGCAGCCAATATTCGAATGGATGAGCCCGGGGGGCCCACTTCGCCCGGCGGTGGAAGAAATTTCCCATTATGACTTCTTACCTGACGATCTATTGAAAAATGTTACCAACCGACCCAACTGGTTTCTTTATAACCTACTGATTTTTGATATCTGGCATAAAGAGTTCTTTACCTAAAGTTGACTATCGAGACGACAATTGCGGCAGTTTGACTAAACTGTTGAATCAAGGCTGTGTCCAGCTGGAACATTCTACCGCCTGTTAAATGCCTTTCGCGTTTAGCGTTTGATTTAATTCAAGTCAACTTTGACCGATCAAAACTGTTATGACCCAGCCAAACCCGAACGCTGAATTCTCAATAACCACGGTCATTACTTCCTATAACAAGGGGCCTTGGCTTGCAGAAGCCATCGACAGCGCTTTGATGCAGGAGATCAACCACCACGAGATCATCGTTGTCGATGATGGTTCGCACGACAACACCCGCCAAGTCGCCGAGTCTTACGGGAATAGAATCCGCTATTTCCACCAGGAAAACGCTGGCCAAGTCGCAGCAAAAAACAAAGGGATTGAGCTCTCCGGTGGAAGCTTAATTGCGTTCTTGGACGGAGACGACCGATGGCGACCCGCCAAGCTAGAAAAACAGATCGCGAAATTCAAAACAGATCCTGAAGTCGGAGTGGTCTATACCGATCGGCTCAAATTCAAAGGTGACGAGATTGTTCTTGCCAGCAACAAGCAAGGGCATACACCACGCCAGGGACATGTCACGGAATATCTGATTTACGACATGTTCGTTCCATTTTCGTCATCGATGGTTCGAAAAACGTTTCTCGACCAAGCTGGATGGATGAACCCAGCCTGCCCGATCGCACCGGACTACGACCTCTGGCTTCGCCTCTCGACCGTCTGTAAGTTTGCTTATGTAGATGAGATATTGATGGAATACAGAACGGGCATCGATAGTATTGGGACTCGGATCAAATCAAAAACAGACTACGTATTGAAAATCCAAGAGGATTTTGTCCGGGATTATTACGGTGGAAAATTCCCCAATAAACAATCGGTTAACCGAGCCTACTTCAATAAATACAAGGCAGCTGGGAACTTCCAGTTGCAGCAGGGTCAAAATGCAGCCGCTCTGAAATACTTCATGAAAGCAGCCAAACACCGACCATTCGATTTTGCAATTTACAAGAGTATTGTGAGGTCGATACTTTGGAAATCTCAACCATGAATCATCATTCCTGTCAGTATCCTCGCTTCGTACACCTTCGATGACGCATCGGATTTTACCTCGCATTTATCGCAAGGCATGGCGTTATACGGATCGCGCTCGGCTGAGGCTATTTCGACGAAAATACAGCCACTGGCCATGCCTCACAAAAAAACGGCTCG
>JABACA010000146.1 GCA_014237975.1 Mariniblastus sp.
ACTGGTTGTTTACTATCTTGCCGAAGACCGGGTCGACTTTCGTGAACTGGTCAAAAAACTGGCTTCTGTATTTCAAACGCGGATTGAAATGAAGCAGATTGGTGTGCGTGACGAGGCCAAGATGATGGCCGACTATGGAGATTGCGGCAAACCAGTTTGCTGCAACACGCATCTTTCAACCATGCCGCCAGTCTCGATGAAAATGGCCAAGTTGCAAAAGGCGACCCTGGATCCCAATAAGATTTCTGGCCGTTGTGGTCGGCTTAAATGCTGCCTCCGCTATGAATTCGACACCTACGAAGAAATCGAGCGACAGCTTCCCAAGGTGGGGTCGCAAGTCGTTACACGAACGGGGAAAGGCAAAGTTTTGAATCACCACATACTTTCAGAACAACTGCTGGTGGAAACAGAGGATCATCGTCGTGTTCTGATTCCCGCCAGTGACGTTCTGACCGTTATCAATGACACAAAGGACCAGGAGTGAAACTCAACTGAACCAAAAATTACCATCATGACGCGGCAGAAGTCGCGTTGAAAGATTCTTGGATTCCTGCGAAAATGAAGTGGAGTTCAGGTTCGAAAAGTGACAGCTCGTTTTAATACTTCCAAAAAAAATAAAATGTCTGACGAATCTACATCGCTAATGCAATTAGTTCGGACCGACGAACGGTATCCGATCGAAGCTTACCTGTTCGTGCGCGAGGCGTTGGCGTTTGCCGCCGACTCGATGGAATTGGGTTCCTGTTCCGAAGCCAGCTTCACCGAAGATTTAGAATCGACGTTGCAGCAGTCCCGGCGGGAACGCCATCTAACGGGACAGGAGCTTTGTGAGGCCAGTCGGGAATACGCGATCAACCAGTACGGGTTTTTGGCGAAGGTCGTTTTGAACCAATGGCGAATTTACGCCACGCAAGATTTTGGTGAGATCGTGTATCGGATGATCAATGCGGGTATCATGAAAAAGTCGAGCCGAGATCGAAAATCGCATTTTGACGATGTTTATGATTTCGATGCGGTGTTTCAAGAGAATTTTGAAATGTGCGATGTGTCGGCGGCTCGGAAATTGAACTGAGAAATAAGTGTCGGCTGTACCTTGGTTCGAATCGAACGCGAATTCGATCTGCCGAAGTCTATTGGAAAGGCCATTCTTCAAAACGGGCCTCACGGAAATGGTTCAACAATTGCACGAGACAAACGGTACCAACGCTGGACAGGTGAAAGGTGCGCCTCGAAATGTCTGGGCATTTCGGGTTTCCGCAGGATTGTTTTCGCTGTGGCTTGCCTGGCTCGTCTATTTGGCCTTCCGACTTCTGTTTGGATAAACTGTTGTAGCCCTTGGGAGCCGGTAGGTCATGAGAATTGTTGCTTTGGATGGCTACACAATGAACCCCGGTGACAATACATGGCAGCCTGTCGAGGTGTTGGGGGAGTTCACCGTTCACGACAGGACGCCCAACGAAGAAATTGTCGCGCGGTCCCTGGATGCAGAAATTCTGCTGACCAATAAAACGCCGATTGGTAGCGGGGTGTTGGCACAATTGCCCAAGCTGCGAATGATCGCCGTCACGGCAACAGGATACAACCAGGTCGATGTGGTCGCGGCCCGCCGCCGCGGAATTCCTGTTTGCAATGCGCCTGAATACGGCACTCGTTCGGTCGCACAGCATGTTTTTGCATTGATCTTGTCTTTCCTGCATCAGCCGGCACTGCACGATGCGGCCGTTCGAGACGGTCAATGGATGAAGTCGGGGGATTTCTGTTTTTGGTTGACACCGATTGAGGAACTGGCGGATCAAACGATGGGTATCATCGGATACGGCAAGATAGGCCAGGCGGTTAGCAAATTGGCCGAGGCGTTTGGCATGAACGTGGTCGTTTATAGCCCGCGGCCCAAGCGAAAAGAGTTTCCAGCAGTCCAGTGGATGGAATTGGACCAGTTGCTGGAAATTTCCGACATGGTTACGCTGCATTGCCCGCAAACCGATGAAAATGCCGGCATGGTGAACGCAGCCTTTCTGGACAAGATGAAGTCGACGGCGATTCTGGTCAACGCTTCTCGAAGCGGCTTGGTGGTCGAATCGGACCTGGTCCGAGCCTTGCAGGAGGGTCGGATTAAGGCGGCCCTGCTGGACGTGACTTCGACCGAGCCGATACAAGATGACAATCCGCTGCTGACGTTGGAGAATTGTCTGATCACCCCGCATGTTGCCTGGGCCTCTCTCGAATCCCGCCAGCGGCTGTTGCAAGTTACGGCAGACAACATACGGGCGTTCATCGATGGTCAGCCGATCAATGTGGTCAACTGAGCTTGGCAGGATTTGCCATCGCGGCTGGCTCAAGACATCCAGTTCGCTATTTGAACGACGAAGTGACCGTTCCCCTGGTCGGGTTGGAACAATATCCACCGGCAACGTCTGGCAGGTCGCTCCGGTCACCACTCCCAACGGTCGGACCATGCCTCACCTATATCGACCCAGCCGGTTTTGTTTGAGGATGCAAACGCCGAGGTGTGTCCCTCCGGCGAGGCAGGCCCGTCCCGCTTGTCGAAGGCCAAGTTACGTTTTATGCTGGGCCACTTCCAAAGGTGTGGTTAAGGGGGCGGTTGTGGCGTTTTTGATTGGAACCGATGAAGCGGGCTATGGACCTAATCTTGGACCGTTGACTATTGGTGGTACCCTTTGGCAGGTTCCCGATACCTCGGTCGATCTTTACCAGGCGCTGGATTCAGTCGTCTCGCCTCGCCGCGGCAAGGGCCGTTTGGTGGTGGCTGATTCCAAGCAGGTCTATCAGTCCGGTCAAACCATTGAAGTGCTGGAAGAAACCGTTTTGTCTTTTTTGAAAGTGGTCACCGGCGCGACGCCGGAGCGTTTTGGCCAGCTAGGCGAGATGTTGGGATTTTGTCTGCAGGGACTGGGAGCGAGCTTTGCGTCGGTAGCAGAATTTCCGCTACCCGTTTGCGCGGAACGGTCCGAAATCGAGGCAGGCGCCGAGCGGCTCGGCCAGACGTTTGGGGAATCCGGCTGTCGCTTGACGGCTTGCCAGACGGCCGCCATTTTTCCATCCCGCTTCAACCAGGCTGTCATTAAGTTTGGCAACAAGGCAGAGGTGTTGTCGAGCGAAACGCTTACGCTGGCTGGACGATTAATGGAATTAAGGACAACAGGCGATGACTCGGATGTTTGGATTGGCTGTGACAAGCATGGGGGCAGGAGCAAATACGCGGGAATGTTGAATCAATACCTGACATCCGAATTCGTCAGGATCGACAAGGAATCTCTGGAGTCCAGTCAATACAACTGGCAACAGGGATGTACGTCCGTTTCCATCCGTTTTAATGCCAAGGGCGAACAGCTGTTGCCGATTGCTTTGGCATCGATGATGGCCAAGTATGTTCGGGAGATCGCGATGTTGGTTTGGAACGATTTTTGGCAGGCAAAATTGCCTGGAATCAGGCCGACCAAAGGCTACCCATTGGATGCCAGAAGGTTTAAAAAGGAGATTGCGGAACTGCAGCAGAGTCTGGGGATTCAGGATCAACAGATTTGGCGCAGTCGATAATTCTGTCTTGATTTTCAGTGGATATTGCCGATGAAGTTAGCTTGTTTTACCGTGGCTCTGGTCGTTTTGAGCAGTTTGAATTTTACATCCCGTGCCCAGGACGACGATCGAAAAGAACGTCTGATTTTTCTGGGTGATTCCATTACCCAGGCTGGTGCCGGAGAAAATGGCTATATTTCCATCTTCCGGAGGGCGGTTGAATGCGAAATGCCGGATCTCGATATCGAGGTGATCGGTGCCGGGATTAGTGGCAACAAGGTTCCCGATTTGCAGCGCCGGTTGCAACGAGATGTGTTGCAAAAAAAACCGACGATGGTGGTGATCTATATCGGGATCAATGATGTTTGGCATTCCAATAATGGTCGGGGCACGTCCAAAAAGGATTTCGAAGCCGGTTTGAAAGATATTATCGGGAAGATCAAGAAAGGGGGCGCCCAGGTTTTCGTTTGTACGCCGAGCGTGATTGGCGAAAAGACAGATGGCAGCAATTCGCTGGACGGGATGTTGGATGAGTATTCTGATATCAGTCGCAAGGTGGCGCGGGAAACGGACTGCCCGTTGATTGATCTGAGGAAGGCCTTCCTGGCCCACTTGAAAACGGCCAACCCGGACAATGCAGAACGTAAAGTGCTCACTTCGGATGGGGTCCATTTGAACCCGGCTGGCAACCAGTTTGTGGCAGATCAGATGCGCAGTGGATTGAAATTGGATCAGCACGACGACCCGGGTGATCGCAAGTTGCGGCACGTGGTCATGTTCCAGTTCGCCGAGGCGGTGACGCCGGCTGGCGCGAAACAGATCGTAACAGAATTCGGTGAATTGCCGGGCCGCATCGAGGAAATTTCGGGTTACGAATTTGGCACCAACATCGGTAGCGAAAAACAGGCCCAGGGTTTTACACATTGCTTTGTGGTAACGTTTGACAACCAGGCGGATCTGGATGCTTACCTGCCCCATCCGGCCCACCAGGAATTTGTTAAATTCCTGGACGGAAAAATCGAAAAGCTGTTGGTATTTGATTACTGGACCGAGTGAGTCGTTGTCTGGGTCAACCGGCAATCTGTGCGGTCGGGCATCCCAGGCACCTTAGCCATTTAAATCTTCCAACGACCAAGGAAAATGCGATGACGCATGTCGACATACTTGACGCGGTCTCCACGTCGTTCACCCCGTTGCTTGCTGTTTCCACTGGGGTCATCGTGGCGATCGTGATCGTGGTGGTGCTGCTGCTGATCGCGGTTTGGTGGTTTGCGACCTACAACGGGCTGGTCCGCAAGAAGCAGGCCTGCCGGGAATCGTGGGCCGACATCGACGTCGAACTCAAACGCCGGCACGACCTGATCCCGAACCTGGTGAGTGTCGTCAAGGGTTACGCTGCCCATGAGTCGGGGGTCCTCACCGAAGTCACCAAGTTGCGCGACCAGGCGATGGCCGACCAGTCGGGCAGCCAGGTCAGTCGGGGCAAGGCCGAATCGTTACTCGGTGCGGGTATCGGCAAGCTGATGATACGGGCCGAGGCTTACCCCGATCTCAAGGCATCGACCAACTTTCTCGAGCTGCAAAAAGAACTCTCGGAAACGGAGACCCGGATCGAGCGGGCCCGCCGGTTCTACAACGCCAACGCGCGAGCATTCCAGGTCGGTTGCCAGGTGTTTCCCTCCTCGATCGTCGCCGGCGCGAAAGGCTTCAAGGCCGCGGACTATGAATTCTTCAAGCTTGACGATTCCTCCGAGGCCGCGCCGGTCAAGGTGGACTTCGATGCGGGTAACGGGGATGAGGCGTCAAAAACCGCATGAGTGGGCAACCTGCGTATTTGAAGAAACAGATGGACCAGGATTGCCGAACGGTTCTCGCGGGCCGTACCGGATGACCTGCTCAAGCCGATTGAAATTCTTGCCAATTAGTGGGGGATTGAATCGCGCCAATGATCGCCTTGCTGGGCGAACGTGGTGATTTGTTCCGCCTGTCGGTTCATTCGGTTCATTCGTTTCGATCCGAACTTTAGTAAATCTTTGGCTGCACTCGCACGCCGTAGATAAGGGCTTTCCCGATTTCCATGAGGGGAAATATGCACGGATTGAATCGAAAATCGATTGACGGGTGTCAACCAGGGTCTATTTTTTCGAAACTAAACTGTACATGAGTAAAAAGAGTTTACCCGCCATGGTCTTTGACTTACCGGACGAGCAATCGGAGATGATTGAGAACCTTGACCGCAACAACCTGTTGATTGTTGACAGTGATATTCGAGCCTTGGCTTCTTTGGATACGGCATTTACCAACCAGGGTTTCCGGGTTTTAAAGCATACCAACGGCAAGATCGGGTTGGTTTCCATTCGGCGGCAGTTACCTGACTGCGTTCTCGTCGATGTGGATCTGATGGACATGTGCGGGATCGAACTGTGCCGTTCCATCGTGGATGGTGCCACGACCTGCGGGATACCCGTAATCGTGATGAGTCGACCCGCCAACCAGGCGATCGTTCAGCTGGCTCGGCACGCCGGTGCCCATTTTTACGTGGCCAAACCATTTGATCCCAAGGTCATGCTGCATTTGGTCAATGACGCCATCGCCGAATCAAGGTCCTGGATTTGCGATTAAGTTGGCAAGACGGTTTGGCCTCTATGGCCGGGCTCAATATCGGTCGTGTTTTTCCAGTGCTGATCTCAGTTCCTCGGTAACATGGGGGTCGTTTTCGACCTCCCGGCGTTGTTGCAGCGCGACGTTGGCTTGTTTCTGTTGGTGCCGCCCCAGCGCCCATGCGGAGGCGCCGCGAATCAGCGCTTCGTGGTCCTGCAAGCCCATTAACAGGGGCGGTAAGTTCTCAATGTTCGGGTTGTTTCCCAGCACGATGGCCGCATTTCTGACCAATCCCCGCCGTTTGGCTCGCCACATGGGTGTCTTGCGAAACCGTAATTTGAACTGTTCGTCGTCCAAATAAAACAGCTCGCGGGCATCGATCGGATTAGCGTCTGACTGTGGCTGGAACAAGGCTTCCTGGGACAACGATCCCTTGGTATTCCAGGGACAGACGTCCTGGCAGACGTCGCAGCCAAACAGCCAATCGCCCATGTCGCCTCGCAAGTCGGTTGGAATCGGGCTGCGGTGTTCGATCGTGAGATAGCTGATGCAGCGCGTGGCATCCAGGGAGTGTGGCTCGACAAAAGCATCGGTCGGGCAGGCATCCAGGCAAGCGGTGCAGGTACCGCAATGATTGGCCTGGAACGGTTGCTGGTAGTCCAGCGGGAAATTCACCAGCAAGGCAGCCAACAAGAACCAGCTTCCATGCGTCTTGTTGATCAACATCGTATTTTTTGCCGACCAGCCAATCCCCGCCAACTGGCCAAATTCCCGTTCCAGCAAGGGAGCCGTATCGACGACGCCGCGAATTAAACCACCGGGCACCAATCCCAGGGCGAACTGTTTCAATTCCTTGAGTCGTTCATGAATCAAATCGTGGTAATCGCCGCTGCCCCAGGCGTAGCGGGCTATCCGCGCTTGGCCTGGTGCAATCGGTGCATGCGGCTCGGTTTGATAATTCATGCCGAGCATGACGATCCCCGTCACGCCTTGCAGGACGTGGTTGGGGTCGGAGTAGGCCTTTTGACGGTCTTCAAAATAATGCATTTCTCCCGCGTAACCGGCGTCAATCCAGTCCACCAAAGCGGGGAAGCCGGTTGGATTGACCGCGGGACAAGTTCCAAACAGTTGGAAACCACAGCGCTCTGCCTGTTCTTTTAGCGATTGTGTGATTTCGGAAGGAGTCATGGTTCCCTTCAAACAGGACGCTGGATGTTGGTTGTCTTGACGGCTGGAAAATACTCAGGTCGGTTCGCGTCGACCATGAGTTCCATGAATGCGAAAAAAATGATACGGCCCAGGACAGCTTGAGAACGTCCATCTTACATCCCGTGGGAATTCTTAACAGGCTCGCAATGGTCGCGGTGTCCGGGACTGAACACCCGTTTGACCCGCGGCCCGATGCGTCGATTGGCAGGGGACGTTGGTGTGATTAGTCGGCGGTATACATGCGACAATCATTTTGAGTTTCAGAAAGGCTTTGCTCCAATTGGTCCCGAATCGAGACCATTAAGGGGTCGGAATCGACACCTTTTTCGCGTCGAGTCGTAACTTCGATTGATTCGCCAACGTCAATAATAACTTTTAATTTTCCGTGTATCCGCGCCGCATCCGTAAGATCTTCCTCGAATTTCTCAACCGTTTCCAACATTCGGTCTACCGATGGAAACTGGCCGACATAATTTTCCGGGTAACAATCGATCTGTTGGGCCAGGTACGTGTCTTCCAGCTGTCGCCAGCGTCGTTGGCATTCCGCCTCTGCCAGTTCGCTGCGGCTCATGTCGGGAAATATTTTCATCCGCAACCCCTTGATCCGCTTGGCCACACCGCCCTGTTGGGTCGAACCCAACCACTCCTTTTCCAAAGGTTCCAGCAGATGATTGACGATATGGGTCTGCCGCTCCCGTAATGAAAGTTGATTCGAGACCTGAGCGCCATACTGCATTTCCTTGAGACTCAACAGCGCGTTGCCGACGCGTACAATCCGTTCGATCAATGGCATGTCGGGTTCGGGCCGCCAGGTCAACTTGCGTTCGATGTCACTTAGCACGCCGTTACATGCCTGCTGGATGTCTCCCTGGTACAGGTAGCGAATGGCGATTGGATGCACCACGACTTTGCCGCCGTCCTGTTTGGCGCGGCGTTTGGCCGCCGTCCTGGCGATAAACGCAGGTCCTTCCATCAACGCCATCAACTGGTCGTTGGTTCTGCTGGTGGTTCCTTCGGGGAACAGGAGCAGGGGGCGTTCGGCCGTTTGTAGAATTCCGATTGCCTCGTCGATGGCGTGTCGGTCGAGGCCTTCGCGGTTGACGCTGAAAGCGCCCATCATCCGGATGATAAACTTGGAAAACCAACCTTGGTTAAACAGGTGCCAACTTGCCATTGCATAGAAATTGCATGGTGTTTCCCGCGCCAGGTAGCAGATAACCATCGCGTCAGACGTTCGGGGGTGATTGGGGGTCAGCAAGATGCCATGGCCGGCCTGAATGGACTGACGCAATCGGTCCAGATTTCGGCACTCGTGTTCCACAACACCTTGTTGGCGGATGGAGAAATTATGTAGCCCCGCTCGCAGGTACCAGGATTGTGGCCACCTGGCACGCAACGGTGGAACAAATTGGTAGGGCTTTTCAATTAGAACATTTTGCATTTAAAGACCATGGTAACGACTCGATGGAACGTTAGACAGGCTCCAACCGATTTTGACCGTACAGGCAGGTTTTGAGAATCGGGCAGATCGAGTTCAGAGGCCTGGCGCCGTATTTGCTGGCCCGGCCCGGTTGCTGTCAATTCGGGATACGCCATACAGTCATCATAATCGAAACGACGTGTGGCTGGGGAACGCAATATCTTGAAACCCTGCGTGGGTGAAAAAGCAATTTTGACTTTGGCTCGTCTGCGTCCTATTTTTTCTCATCGGCTTTTCTCTCAACCTCTTTTTAAATCTGTCTCAACAGAAACCAGACCATGAACGACTCTTCCAGCTACAACGCAGAAAACGGGGCATTATCGGCCCCTACAGGCGGCAAGGTCTCCGACCAAAAAATCAATGAGTTACTGGACCGAATCAATGGCCTTACCGACGACAAACAGGCACCTTCCCCATTGGAACCTTCCCCATTGGCTGACCGCGGTGCGTCCGACGTTGACGAGGTTGCCTCACCCGTTGAAGAACCCGTTTTAACAGAGGGTCCGTTTTTACCGATGGCGCCCCGTACCTTGCGAGAGGCAGGCGTGAACGAGGCGTCGGTCGAGGAGTTGATCTGCAAGTACCTGCTGGCCCAGGGCGAAGCTACGATCCGCATGATCGCCGAACAGATCTGCCTGCCGTTTGCCATGGTGGATGGGGTCATTGGCCGATTGAAACACGAACAGGTGCTCGGCTACATCGGCCAGGCCGCCATGAATGACTATGTCTGTAAATTGACCGAGGTGGGTCGTGAGCGCGGGCGGCGGTACAGCGATCTGTGTTCCTATTTTGGGGCCACCCCCGTTCCCTTCAAACAATACGTGGACTGCATCCAGGCCCAGACGATCAACGATCAAAACCCGAGCCTGGAAGACTTGCAGGAAGCTTTCTCCGATTTGCTGATCGATCCGCGGATGATGCGCAAGCTCGGTCCGGCCGTCAACAGCGGCAAAGGGATGTTCCTGTTTGGCTATCCGGGCAACGGCAAGACATCGATTGCCGAGCGGGTGACCGCCTCGTTCGGAAAATATATCTGGATCCCCAAAACGATTACGGTCGATCGCGACATTATCCGTGTGTTCGACCCGATGAACCACGTCGAAGCGCCGTTGGCGACCGGCGACGGATTACTCTCGGAACACGATGTGGATACGCGTTGGGTTCGCATCGAGAGACCGACGATTGTCGTCGGTGGCGAGTTGACAATGGAGCACCTGGAAATTCAATACAACCAGGCGACCGGTATTTCCGAAGCACCGGTCCAGATGAAAAGTAACTGTGGGACGCTCGTGATTGATGACTTTGGACGGCAACGCATGAGTGTCGATGAATTGCTCAACCGCTGGATTGTCCCATTGGAAAAGCGTTACGACTACCTCAATACGAGCAACGGAAAAAAGATCCAGGTGCCGTTTGATCAGCTGGTCATTTTTTCGACCAACCTGGAGCCGAAGGACCTGGTCGACGACGCGTTCCTGCGACGGATCCCTTACAAGATCGAGGTTCCCAATCCCTCGGTGAAGAATTTCGTCAAGCTGTTCTAGATCATGAGCAAGGTTCTGAAACTTGATTGGAACCGGAGATGGTCCAGCGATTGATCGAAAAGCACTACCTGTCGACCGATCGACCGTTACACAACTGCCACCCGCGGGACTTGCCGTAGCAGGTCAAGAACTACTGCCTGTTCAACAAGCTGCCGCACCGGCTGACGGATGAATCACTCGACTTTGCCTGCGAGAACTATTTCTCGGTGATGCAGCGATGTTTAATGGTAAAACGATGCACCCAGTACCCGTCACAAATGGCTGCGTTTTTCAACAATGGCTGCGGCGCAGTGTTGATACATGTTTTGGAAAATAAGGAATGACTGGTCGGGCTCCAGTTGTTCGGCAATCAGGTCCTTTCTGATTCGCTCGTCGATCAAGAACAATTCATCTTCTAATGCCGTCAATTCTGGCTGGGATTCAATTGTTTTTAACTTTTCCATGATACCGTCAATCTCGGCATAAAATATATCGATATAATTCTTGCGTTCTTTGGTCATGATCCTGTTGGATGTTGCCAAGCCGCTCCAAACCAATACGACAATAGTCAAAATAAATCCCATTGCTTCCGCGTGTTTCGTAAGGAAATTTGGTTCACGTCTTCGGTAGTAGGCTTCGGCACCTTCGTGAACCGGGAATCGCAGGTTGCTGGTTGAGTCTTCCTCATCTAATCCGGAAAAGACGGAGACTCGATTTGCCAAATCAACCCGGTGGTCAAATAGTGTCCTGGTAAATTCCTGGATGACCCCGTCGGGAATATCCTGCCTGCCCACCAGTACGGCAGACACGCCAAGAGTCGGAACGGGTTCTGTTGGCAGGCCGTGATAGGTCATCATGGGAATGGTCTGTGGACTTACAAATGGGTATTTCGTTTGGAACCCGCGAACAAAACGTTCAGACGCGAGTGCGACATCGTCGGGATCACTCGTTTTGCCCACAATCGGAACCAGCACAAGATCATCATTTCGTAATAAGTCATCCATCAATTGACCTGGCAGACC